>CAZBCO010000140.1:0-3790 GCA_964490295.1 uncultured Planctomycetota bacterium | reverse complement strand
CAGCGCCAACTGGGTGAAGGGGTCGGGCGGTGTGAGCATCGCGGAGAGAATAAACATCCCCACCACGGCGTAAGGACGGCCTCGCGACAGCGTGTCCGGGCGAAGCAGCCCGATGCGCGCCGCGAACAGCGCCACCAGGGGCATCTGGAAGATCAGCCCAAAACCCAGCAACGGCCACATGATGAACGGCACATATTCCTTCAGCATCAGCGTCGGCTTTAAATCCAGGTCCGCCCCCTGTTCGAGCAGAAAGATCATCCCCAGCGGCATCACCAGAAAATAAGCGATGCTGATGCCGGTCAGAAAAAGCAGCAGCGAGACGGGGGCATAAAGCAGCACATAACTCCGCTCGTGCTGGTGCAGCCCGGCGGCCACAAACCCCCAGGCCTGTAACACCAGAATCGGTAGGGCGAGGATGATACCGAACAGAAGCGACACCTTGAGCCGGACGACGAAGGGGTCGATAAACGCCACGTGATGCAACTGGGCGGCCTCGGTGATGGCCCGCTTTTTGGCGTCCGGGATGCCGCTCCGGTAACGTTCCAGCAAGGCGTCGCGCCCCGGCACACGCACAACAAACGGGTTGCCGGAGGGGTTCCCTGCCACCGTGTCCAGCGGAGCGCGAACGATCGGATAGAAAACCGAGGGGCAAAAGACATAAGCCAGCGTGGAGGTCAACAGCACCGTGACGATGCAGACCAGAAGCCGGGCGCGCAATTCACTGAGGTGACCGGAGATAGGCATCCGCTTATCATCCACCATGCCGCTCCTCCATCCGACGTTGACGCCCGCAATCTAACACAAGCCCCCGGACTCCGCAAGCGGGGAACGAGACACGGAATGATTACTTTTTTTCGGAGAGTTCGGAGAGGTAGCACTCGATGAGGTTGCGGAGCTTGTCGGGTAAGGGTATCGCCGCTGCGCAGCAGGGCCGTGTCGGCCATTTCGGGCCGTTATAATTTATGGCTCTGCGGTGGCGGCTGTCACTTCTTGACGACCGGGGTCTTGATCACCACCGCCTGCTTCTCGATCGCGACCGGCCTGCCGGTCAACAGCCCGAAATATTGGAGCGCCAGCCCGGCCGGCACCTTGTCCACCTTGAGCGTCAACGACGGCTCCTTATGGTCGGATGGCATAACGATGATGTTGATCTTACGCCCATCTAACAGGCCGCGCAGGAAGGCTATCGCGTCGGGGATGGGCGTGGTCACGAAGTCGAACGAAAGCAGCTTGTTCAGCTCCTTGGCGATGACCTCGTTGTCGGTGGCCAAGGGCTTGATCGCCTTGAACTGCTTGACGAACTCCGCCCTGCCGATACCGATCACGCCGTTGGCGACGGCGTACTCGCACTCTGTCGCCATGCGGAGCCAGTCAAGCACGTCGCGGACCGACCACTCTTGCGCCTCGAGCGTGACCTGCGGGTTGCGTTTGGCAAGTGCGGGGTCGACGATGATGTTGAGCTTCTGCGTCGAGCGCAGGAACGCGAGCACGTCGGCCATCGGCGTGTCGATGAAATCCACGCTGATCTTCTTGTCCAGTCTCGCGTCCGGCTCGCCGCCGGGCTCTTCGATCACGCCGTCTGGGCCGAACGGGCGCGAGTCTATCATCTTCCTCACCTGCTTCAGCGTCTTGGCGTCGAGCTGCCCCCTCTCCTTCATCGCCTCGAGCTGCTTGACCAGATCCTCCCCGCCCTTCATGGTCATCACGATGGGCTTGCCGTCGGGCCCGACGATTCGGATATGGGCGGCTTCGTTCGCTCCACCCGGCGGGATGTGGAAGAAGGGGGGCGTGACGGTGCTCCAACGGACTTCCGGCATCGTGGGCTTCTGATCGGTCGCTCCCAGTGTGGCGGTCAAGGTCTGGCGCTTGGCCTTGCGGATCACCCCGATGGTCAGCGGGTTGCCGGGCGTGGTGTAGCCGATCAGCTTCCGCAGTTGCTCCTCGGCCAGCACGATCTGATCGTCGACCTTGACGATCACGTCATTCGCCTCGAACCCTGCCCTCTGCGCGGGCGAGTCTTCGGCCACCTCGGTCACCAGCATCCCCTCGCCCCGCTTCAATCCGAGTTGATCGGCCAGCGCCTCGGGCACGGGGCCCAAGCTCACCCCCAGGTATCCATACTTGCCCGCCGGCTTGGCCTCGGGCTCGGCCGCCATGGCCATACCCGCGATCGCAACGCACAGCAACCCGCAAAGCAACGCTCTTCGAACCATCGTCTGCCTCCTCTCTATCTCCAGTCTGAAAGACCCGCGAACTGATATCGATTGTCCCGCGTATGCCACGTGATCTCTACCGCCCCGCCGGGGTCGACCACCCTGTAGATGCGGTTGATGTCGATCCGGGTTGCCCTGCGTAGCCCGTTCTCCTCGTCCCAGATCAGTTGTTCGGCCCCCTTGTTTTCGGCCTTGGCTACGGTGACGGTCGGTTCAGGCGTATCTGCGACGGGGACGGCTTGCCACTCTTTCGGACCAGCCGCCGGCTCTCCCGGGCCGCGAGCCGCATAGCCCACCAGACCCGATGCCAGCATCAGCGCCAGCACCGCTGCGACTCGCGCCAGCCTTGACCACCCGCGCCGTTTCGGCTCTGGCCGCAACGCGTCGAGGAATCCACCCAGGCCTGCGCCCAGCCGGGCGTGCAGTTCGGCCTGCTTCGTGCGATGGTCCCGGCACGTCGCGCACTCGGTACAGTGCGCCTCCAGCCGAGCCTGTTCGGCTGGCGATGCCTCGCCGTCGAGACTCTTCGACACCAACAACTCGCATTCGTCGCAGTTCATCGTCTTGTCCTCAATCGGCCCTCAAGCTGCTTCCGCGCCCGGTGCAAGCGTGTTTCGACCGTCGAAACGCTCACTCCCAGCGTGTCCGCAATCTCGCGATAAGAACTCGAATAAAGATAACGCAGCAGGATCACCTCGCGGAAGTCCGGCTCCAGCGCCATCACTGAGTCGAGTACCTCGCGGTGGTTCTCGTCGCGGACCAGTGTGTGGAGCGGGTCGGACACGGGGCGCGGAGCATTGGGCTCGAGCCTCCGTCGCTCGGCTCTCAGCAGGTCGGTTGCCGTGTTCCGGGCGACCGTGCCCAACCAAGGCCCCAGCTTCGCTGAATTTCGGATGTCACGGGCCGACAGCAACAGCTTGAGAAAGACCTCTTGTACCGCGTCGGCAACGAGATGCGACCGTCCGAGCACGCCGGTGCAGACCGCGACTACCATGCCCCGGTAGCCCTCGAACATCTCGCCGAGAGCCTCCGCGGACAGATCGTCGCCGAATCCATTGTGTCCACGCCGGGGCTGGCTCATCCCGTCTCCGTTGCTGCGTCCAACCAATATTATAGACGGAGCCCGCCCCAAAAACTTGCAGAATATCGGCAGAAAATATATCACCACAAAATCGCCACCCGTTGCTCACACCTTACCGCTCACCGGATGTTCCGGTCACTTTGACAGCAGGTGCTCGGTGTAGTCCACGACCTGGTCGGGGGTGCGGGCGTGATTGGGGAGCATCAGGTGGGCGGAGCTGGTGTTGAGTACGCGCAGCGGGGCGGCCGCTCGCTGGAATTGTTCAATGAGGCGCTTGCCGTCTTCATACTTGATCAGGACGTGGTCGTCGCGCAGGCCGAAATAGGTGCATCGCAGCGGTTCCAGACGGACGCGGAGCCGGTGTTTGGCGAAGAGGTTGACCACGCTGACCGGCGGTGCACCGAAGCGGTCTTCGAGTTCGGCCTCGGCGTCGCGGACTTCCTCGACGGTGCGCGCCCGCGCCAGGCGGCGGTAGGCGGCCATCTTCAGCACATCG
>CAZBCO010000139.1:0-6118 GCA_964490295.1 uncultured Planctomycetota bacterium | reverse complement strand
ATGCGGATGCGGTAGCTGGCGGAGTCCACCGGGCTGCCCACCGGGTTGACGTCGCGAACCCGGGCGAAGTACACGATCTCGCATTGGGGCGGCAGGTCTTTCATCCGGCGAAGGTCCCAGGTGAACCGGGCGGTGTCACCGCGGCCATAATCCTTGAGCGGGCCGGTGATTAGCTTGGAGAGCGGCTGCGGGTCGGCCCCGTCAATCGCGTACATCAGCTGCACGCCATCCTTGGCGATGCCGAAGTCGTCGCGATAGCGGAATGCAATCCGCACGGCCGCGTTGCGGGTCTCGACCAAATCTTGGGCGGGCGACAGCATCTCCACTTCGGGCGGATAATCGGGCGTGACCACCACGTCGTAGCGTTCGGGCCGCGCCTCGCGGAAGCCGTGTTCTTCGTGCAACTCGATTTGATAGGTGCCCTCGTGCTTGAGCACCAGGCGCTTGGTGAACGTGCGGCCGTCGGCCCCAAGGGGAAGTTCTTCGATCTGGGGTTCCGCCGAGGCCCCGTCGGCATCGGCCCGGCGTTTAAACCGGAAGACAGCCTTGCGCAGCTTCATCGAGCTGGTGAAATTAATATTGACCGTGGTGCCCTCGATCCCCGCCAACTGCCCGCTCTGCTTGGTCTCGTTGGGCAGGCGGCTGTAGGGCGGATATTCGTACACCGCCTCGATGCCGGTGATAAACGGCCTCGGGTTGATCCGCAGGTCGATCTCCTCGGTTCGGAAGTCGCCCCCTTCCAGGGTGAAGCGCATGTTCTCTCGGACTTCGGGGAACTGGTATCGCACGCGGTGCTGCGTGGTCTCCGTCCCGTCGGGCAACGTGGTTTCCACGCTCTCAATCTGCAAGCGTTCGCGAATCCAGTAGCCGGTGGTCTCGCCACGATAGGAGAGCAACACATTGGAGGGAATCTCGCCGCTCACTTCGGCAGTGATCTGAAAGGACTCCATCTGAGCGACGCGCCAGCCGGTGTCCGGCTCTTCCAGTGTAATGGTGGTGCGGTGCGGCCAGCGTCGGCCGGAGAAGGGGTTGAAGAAGCGGACCGTGCCAATGGCCACGTATTCGCGCGACACCGGCACGACGATAGCCACGGCCAGCACGACCAGCAGCAGGGCCGCCACGCTGAGCCATCGGGCAACGATGCCCCGATGGATTCCCTCGCTAACCCGCACCCGGTCCACCACCGGGGTCAAGTCGGCCATTGCCGATTGGGCCAGCTCGCGTCCGGTCTTGGTCTCCAACTCCTGAACCCCGGCCTCGTGCTGAAGTTCATAGAGGTCGAGCAGCATGCCGCGCTCCCCGTCTTCACCGGCCACGCCGTCGAGATAGGAGAGCACCTGCTCGTTGGTCCATTGCCCGGATATCGGGTCGATCAGGGTATAGCGGATGGTGGCGAAGACCGCTCCGAGGAACACCAGCAGGGTGACGCAGCGCCAGAGGGTGCCGAGGTGCAGCCACCAGTCAAAGAACATGAGGCCCGGCAACAGCACCAAAGCCAGCACCAGAGCGCGGGCAATACCGGCCTGGAACAGAAGCGAACGGAGCCGAAGACGGAAATCACCGCATATCCGGCTGAGTTTATCTGTGCTCATAAATCCTCACCTTGTCGCCGTGCCCCATCCGGGCCGGAGTTATCGCTCGTAAAGGGGCAGAAGGCCTTTGGGCGCCTGCAATACGATCGCGGCCATCGCCGTGGGGTAGATCGTGTTCCCGTGTTCATCGTAGAATTCACCGTCTCTGCCGGGCGTTTCCGGGTCGTCCTGCATGGTGCGCAACACGGCGGTCGCCTTGCGGTACCAGGGTATCCAATAGGTATCGCCGGACATATACATCCCGACACTGGCGTAGAAGGCTCCATAGACGTAGTACCGCCGTTCCTTGAGGTCGTTCAGCGTGTACCGTCGATAGTCGTATTCGATACGGTCGCGGGCCGGGGCGATCAGGGGGTGGTCCATCCGGCCGTCGTTGCACAGGGCGATAATCCCGGTGCCCGCCAGGCTGGGCGAGGTGTGCAGGCCAAAGGTGCGATATCGGAACGTGCCGTCCGGGTTGGCGCAGTTCTCGATGTAGCGCACCGCTCGCTTAATGGACTCGGACGACACGGTGAACCCGCTCTTCTTGGCGGTGCGCAACACCCAGAGGACGTTGGCGGTGACGGACATATCGGAGTCGCCCTCGCGGGAGAACTGGTAGCGCCAGCCGCCGTCCAACTTCTGGCTGCGGGCGATGGCCTGGATGCCGCGCGAGATCACGTCTTGAACCTGCGGGCGCCAGGGCAGGTCTCCATAGGCATAGAGCAAGGCGAGCATCGAGTACACATGCTCATACATCGGGCCGAACGGATTGCTGCCCTTGCCGGCAATCACACCACTGGTCTGAACGTTCTTGAGGATAAACTCGATGCCGCGGTCGATCTGGCGGCCGTACTCACCCATCCTGGGGCGACTGCCCTCGGACATGAACGCCAGAACACACAAGGCCACGACGCCGGTATTGGAGGGGTACTGGCCGTCGGACCAGCCGCCGTCGGAGTCCTGTTGATTGGCCAGATAGGCCAGGGCCTGATCGATCATTTTGCGGGTGTGCGATTTCGGGGCTTCGGTGCCGAGCAGGTCCATCGCCATCTTGCCGCGCTCCGTGGGCCGGGGCAGCACCAGGAAGGCCGGGTCCTTGCCGGGGAATGTCGGCCCGCGCGAGCGTTCCCGCTCGGCCAACAAGGTGTGAGCCTCATCTTCCGACGTGGCCTTCTTCTCTTCTTTCTTGGCCTTAGCATCCGCCGGCTTCTCCTGGGCAAGAATCGGCAGCGTGAAGCTCAGGGAGCCGATGAGCACGCCGGTGAGGAGGGCCCCACCCCAACGCCACAGCAGGCGACCAGAGGCTCGATGATGTAACTTGCCTGTCATAACAGACCCCACAGTTTTCTCAAGGACCATTCGGCGGAAATCAAGATCAGGAACAGCACCAGGAAGGGCACGCCGTCCCAGATTTCAAATTCAATCGTCTGGGTCAGGATTTGCGGCTCGGTCGAAACCGACTTCGCCAGCTCATCAAGGGCCGCTTTGTCGAGAGAGCGGTAGTCATAGTATTTGCCGCCGGTGGCCTCGGCCATCGCCTTCATACCCTTGAGGTCGGCGCTGGTGTCCTTGGCCTCCAACGACTGCCGCTGAACCAGGAAGCTGGTGTCGACCTCGAAGAGGGGCCGCTGGTCGCTGGGGCCGTCGGGCACAATCTGGCGGACATTGACCACCATGCTGCCCTCGCGCAGGGCGGTGTAGAAGCCCTCGTAAACCGGCGCCCCGTCGGACCGCGGGCGAAGTTGCACCATGTGGACGGCTTTGGTCATGCTGGTGACCGCGGCGAACACCGACTCGTTGGCCAACTGGGCCATCAGCGCGGGGTCGAGCACTTGCAGCCGGATGACCACCCGTTCGCCGGGGCTGTAGGTGCGCCGGTCGGTTCGCAAGGCGACCTGCTTCTGTCCGCCCATCAGCTTGGTCTCGCCGAGGTAGCGCACCACGCGCGTCCAGAGGCGGTCGTACTCAAAGCTCTCGTGGGGATAGCGCCAGCGCCACAGGCTGTCGAGGCCGGAGAAGAAGACAGAGCCTTCGCCGTAGCGATGGATGGCCATCAACGCGGCGCTGCCCGCGGCCGTCACGCCGTCGTCCGCCGGCTCGACGGTCTCCAGCAAGGTGATGGCCTGCATCTGGGGGCCGACCACCGGATGATACCAGTAGAAGTGCGGGAAGGTCTGCCAGAGGCTCTCGTTCTCGTTCTCGTCGCTGGACGCGAACATAATCGGGTGCCCCTTGCCCTGGATGGTGCGCTGCACACGGATCGGCTTGTTGTAGAAGCGGTCGTAATCGGGATGCCGGTTGCGGTCCACTTCGACCGGCAACATACCACGGACCCGCGCGGCATGCACTTGCACCAGTTTGGCCAAGCCGTTGTTGCGCCCGGCCATGTACATCAGGCCGCCGCCGCGCAACACCATATTATCCAACCCGGCAATTTGCTGCGTGGTGATCTTGTTCGGGTCCGGGTCCAGCAGGATGGCCACGTCGAAGGTCTCCCATTCCTGGGTGGTCCTCGGCAGCCGGTCAATGTTCACGTTGCCCTGGTGGGTGTAGTCCACGTCGGCGGACTGGAGGTAGCACGACAACCGGATAATGGGGTCGCGCAACAGGGCAGGCACAACATATAGGTACTCAATAGTCGGACGGTCGGCAATCAGCACGACGCGCAAGGAGCGCCGCACCACCTTGACGTGAACGGTGGCCACGTTGTTTTCCGTATCCACCTCGTCATCCTGCACCGGCAATTCGAGGCGGAACTCGCGCAGCCCTTCGGTCTCCGGAATGGTGGCGATGGACACGTTGTTCTGCCCGCGTCGCAGCGTGAGGGTTCGGGTGGCGACATGATCGCGGTCATCTTCCGAGGCCTGGCGGTCGGACTCATACAGCTTGAGCTGCACGTCCAGCCGGGAGCTGATCTGGTTGGTCACCACCAGGTGGAAGGTGAGGACATCGCCGAGGCTGGCCTCGACCGGGAAGTTGACCTCATCGATACGCAGGTCGCGCAACGGATGTTCCGAACCGGTTACGATAACATTGATGGGGATTTTGGAATCGGCGGTGGCGGACACGGCTCTGGCCAGGTCGGTGCCGCCGGTCTGGCGGCCATCGCTCAACAGGATAATCGCCGAAGTGCGGTCGCCGGCCATCTGACGCCGCGCATCTTCCAGAGCGTCACCGATATTGGTATAGCCACCCTCGGCCTTGACCGTGGGGGCAAAGATATCGGTCAGCGAGGCCGGGGCCATGTCGTCGGTGAGCCGGTGCTGCAATTCGCGCAGCAGGCCCAAGGTGTCGGAGAAGGCATAGACGCGCGTGGTATGCGTCCGGGTCAGTTGCTCCTGCAACTGCTGCACGGCGAGTTTGGCCACGTCGAACCGGGTACGCTTGTCGCGCGGTTGGCCGATGACCAAGGCGTTGCCCCGTGCCGAGGGGAAGTCCATGCTGCTGGAATTATCAACCAGAAACGCGACCGCCGGCCGCCGCTCCTGGGTTTCGATGGTCTCGATGGCGGGGCGAGCCAATGCGGCCAGAGCGAGGACGGCGACCAAAGCCCGCAAGGCCCACAACCCCAGGTTCTGCATCCGGGTGAGGCGCCGGGCCTGACGGCCTTCCTGCACATAGAGATAACGATAGAAGAGGATCAAGCCCACGCCGACGACGGCCAGGAACATCAGGGCCTCGGCGTTCAACATCTTGGGGTTCACGCAGTACTACCTCCTCTGCGGCGGCCGAAGCGGGCGGCAAGGAACGACTCAGCAGCAAGGACCGCCACCAGAAGCCATAAAATCCAAGGGGCCAGCATAGTCACGCCATGCTCGCTGGAAATAAAATCGGCCAGCGGGACTCTGGAGCTGATCCATTGCCAGCCGCCCGTCCCGAAAGCATTGGTCAGATCACCCTGATCCATGCGCGAGAGGTCGGCCTCCTTGGCGCTCTGGTTGACCGCAAACCGCCGCTTCGCAAGCACTTGTTCATCCACGTCAAACTCATAGATGCCCTGCTCGCTGGTTTCGTCAAAACGCAGCATCCACGCCCCGCCGGCGATTTCGGACAGGCCCAACACGGTGGGGTCACGCGGCTCGACACGGGCGCGACGCCCGCTCGGATAGCGAAGCAGGAGGTGCTGGTTGGTAACGAACACGGGCTGCTCAAACCGTCCGCCCACGTCCAGATTCACCGCTCCGTCCGGGTTGCCGACGATATAACGCAGAACCTCCTGCACAAACACCGGAAACTCTGTTCTGGCAGGCAGATAAGTCCAATCGGAGATCGGGGCGAAATTGGCCAGCAAGACCTTGCCGCGGCCGAATTCCCTTTCGACCACAGAGGGGGTGCCATCGGACATCTTCAGGACGACGCGGGTCTGCCCCTTTGCCAGATCATCCTCGGTCAGCTCAAAGCCGACGTAGCGCATTACCTCGGCATCTTTGCTGCCGGTGCTGTCGGTCAAGCGACCCAGCGCGGGATGCTCCAAGCCGGCAAATTGATAATGCACCGGGGAGCTGCCCCCTTCGGCCCCCGCCGGGCTGGGGCGGGCCCTGAGC
>CAZBCO010000138.1:0-3018 GCA_964490295.1 uncultured Planctomycetota bacterium | reverse complement strand
AACGCCGTTCCTCCCCAGCGACTTTCAGAAAAAACTCCGTAGTGCCCTTGCCTCCCTTGACCGGAGACTCCGCCCATTCGGCGACCGGGATGTGGTTCGCCCGGAGCCGCTCCACCACCTGGCCCGCGACCGACCGGGCTTCTTCAGGGGTCAGCACCCCGGCGCGGTCACGGCCGGCCTCGTATTGAGGTTTCAGCAGCGACAGTACCGCGCCGCTGGGCCGCACTAGCTCCAGGGCGTGCGGCAGAATCAATTCCTGACGGGTCCAAGCCACGTCGATGGTGACTAGGTCGACGGCTTCGGGCAATTCCACATGGAGGGCGTTGGTGCGCTCCATCACCACCACGCGCGGGTCTTGCCGCAAGGTCCACGCAAGCGTTCCATAACTGGTATCGACCGAGTAAACCCGCCCGGCCCCATGTTGCAGCAGGCAATCGACAAACCCGCCTGGATGCGAGCCGAGGTCCGCGGCGGTGGCTCCGGCGACTTGGATGCCGAAGGCTCGCAGGGCGAATTCCAGTTTGTCGCCGCCACGGGTGACGTAGCTTCCCATGCGCTAACCCCAGAGCAGCCAGAGGGCGACGTAGGCGGGCAGGGTGGCGGCCAGTGTGAAGGGCAGGCCCATCTTCACGAACTCCCAGAAGCCCACGTGGTGGCCGTGTTTCCGAAGCAGGCCGACGCTGACAATGTTGGCGGAGGCTCCGACCGGCGAGATGTTCCCGCCCAGGCACGCCCCCACCAGCAGGCCGAATGCGAAGAGGACATGGGTGTTGGTCAAGGCGGTGGTGCCTTCCATCCGGCTGGCCAGCCGGAGCACGGTCGGCAGCATCACCGCGGTGTAGGGGATGTTGTCGACCATCGCCGAGAGGACCACGGACATCCAGACCACCACGGTGAAAGTCAGGAACTTGTCGTTCCCCACCATCGAGCCGATCCCTTTGGCAATCTGGTCGATCACGCCGGTTTCGGAGAGGGCAAAGGTCAGGGCGAAGATGGCGGCGAGCAGGGCGACCGTGCCAAAACCGACCCGCCCGGCCAGTTGGACGGCCGCTTTGAACCCCGACCGACGGCATTGCCAGGCCATTCCGACCGCTGCGGCCAGAAGGCACACCAAGCCGTTCGCAAACAAATCCCCCCTGGGGATATGTTGCGAAACCTGCGATACCACGCTGAGCGTCAGCACCATCGCCACCAGCAGCCAGGTCGGAAACCAACTGGTGGGCCGCGTCTTCTCAATCTCGAAAGAGGGGGCCTTGTATTTTCGGAAGAACAGCATCCACAGCACGGACATCGACCCGACCGCGCCCAGTTGCACGATCCAGAAGACGCCCGGCTTGCCCCGGTAAAAGAAGAACTCCAGAAAATTGAGGCGGAGGTTGCCGGCCAGGATAAGGCTGGGCGGATCGCCAATCAACGTCGCGGTGCCCTGGAGGTTCGATGCAATCGCCAGGCCGATGATAAACGGAGCGGGCGAGGTCTTGAGCCGCCGGGCCAGCTCCATCGCCACCGGCGCGACAATCAGCACGGTGGTCACGTTATCCAGAAACGCGGACAACAGGCTGGCCAGAGCGCACACGCCCAGGGCCGCCCCGCCCACGGTCTTCAGGTGACGCACGATGAGATCGGACAACAGCACCGGCACCTTGGACTCGATGAACAGCTCGGCCACAACCATCGCCCCGGCCAGAATCATCAACACATTCCAGTTGATGTGCTCCAGGACATTCCACGCCCCGGAGAGCACCCCTTCGGAGGGAGCGAAGACGCCGAGCGCAAGCAGCACGACCACGCAGACCCAGAGCGCGACCGCCCGAAACCGGCGCGCCGCGCAGATATAGACATAGCCCGCCAGGAAGACCATGACGGCTTGCAACTGAGGATTACCGGCCAGTTCAAAAAGACGGTTCATAAAATTACCCTTCCGGGGAACCTCCCGGCCCCGCAATGTTAACCGTCCGGCCGAGCGGCGTCAATGGCACGGTTCCGCAATGTGACAACCTACGGGTTCAACAATCACGGAGCTAACCGAGGGTATCTTGTAATACAGAGAGATGGCTGCAAAATTGGGTAAGAAGAAGTAGGGGGAACATTTTGGCACGGATATCTTTTCAACAAAACGTTTTACGGTCAAGATGGCCATGCTATATTTTGAGTGGGGGGGACGGGCCGTAGCACGAGTGCTGTCAGGGCTTCCGGTTTTCGTTATTTTTGGCCTTTGGAGTGGACGTCATATTGAACCAAGAGTGGGGAATTGGTCCTGGTTTCATTGCCATGTGGTGTCGTCAGAGATTTGGTATGTGTTTCAAGTATGTTTTGGGGGCGTAAAGAGTTCGTGTTTAGCCCTGTTTTTGCCGAAAATAATGCGATATTCCGCCTTTTTTCTTGATAACGGTCGGATTTGGGAATAAAATAGCTCTTGGTATGGGGTGGCCGTGCTTTCCCGGCTTGTTTTAGCACGGCTCACGATGGCACAAGAGTATGGCGGATGGTCAAAACGCTTCTAGAGCAAACCTACTACGAAACCCTTCGCGTGGGTCGAAAAGCCTCGCGCGACGAGATTCGCTCAGCGTTTCGCCGTCTTGCCAAGATTTATCACCCGGACAAGAATCCGGGCCGAAGCGAGTGGGCAGAAGCCAGAACTCGTGAATTGATAACGGCTTATGAAGTCCTTGCTGATGATCGGAGCCGTGCTGTGTACGATCGACGCCTGAATGCTGAGCGACCCGGGATGACCTTCACCGAGCGAATGCGAAGTCGCCCCGCCGACCTCTCGGCGCAGTCGCGGCTGATGTTGCATTATCTCCTGGATGGTGATTACGACCGGGCCATTGAGTTGTTGGAAGCCCTGACCATGCGGCGCCCGTCGCTGAATCTGGCCCATTATCTTGATGATCGCGATTATCTCGACGCTCTGTTCCTGCTGGGCGAGGCTTACGAGGAGCGTCGCCAGTGGCGCACCGCTTTGCGTTATTACTGGGAAGTTTACGAACTTGAACGCAACGGCCCCAAGCGCCGCTT
>CAZBCO010000137.1:0-18883 GCA_964490295.1 uncultured Planctomycetota bacterium | reverse complement strand
GTCGTTCCGCCCAACCAGTCGGAGAGCATCTACCAGGCGTTGAAGCAAAAGGGCGTCCCCGTCGCTTATGTCGCCTACGAGGGCGAGCAGCACGGGTTCCGGATGGCGCGCCATATTCGGCACGCCATCGACAGTGAATTGTACTTCTATTCGCGGGTCTTCGGGTTCAAGCCTGCCGACGCTATCGAACCGGTTCGGATCGAGAATCTGGATTGAACCTTGCCGGAATGGGATGGGCCGGGGCCGATCGGATAAGAGCCGGCCGAGCTATTTCGCCTGTATTTCAATTCGCGCCCGGTCCACGCTTTGCACCGTGACCTTGGGTTCGGTCAGCTTGGTCAGGTGCAGGGCCAGCGTTCTGGCATCGCCCCGGAAGGTGCAGGTCAGCGTCGCGGTGCCGTCGGCAAATGACCGCTGCGTCACCTTGACCATCCCTTGGATTGTCCCCATCTGGGCCTCAAGAGCAATCAGTTTGGCGAAATCCACGCCCTTGACCAGCACGTCGATCTGGGCGTGGTCCACGCTGGTGGTGCGCAGGTGCCGCACCAACTGCCGGATCAGGGGGACGGCGATATCCTGCCCGGCGCCCGCCAGAGCGCGTTGGCGGGCGGCATCGAGGCTGCGCGCCCCGTGGCGGCTGGTGATGTTCTCCGACGCGATGACCTGGCCGGTGCTGACCAGTACGGCGCGGGTCTCAATCGTCGCGGCGTAGAAGAGTTGCTTGACGCCGTAGACTTCTTTCTCTTCGGCGAAGGTCACAAAGCCGCGTCCGGTAATCAGGATATCGCAGCCCCAGCGTTGGCCGAGCCGGGCGGCGACCTTGGCGTCGTTGAAGCTGTTCAGCCGGTCGCGGGCGTGAACTTCCCCGACCTGCGACAGGTCCACCAGATTGAATTTCTTGGCCAACAGAGCGTTTTCAAGGCTGTTCTGGGCCAGCGTGGTTTCGGCGGGTGCCCCGTCGGCCACGTCGGCCACCGCACAGGCGACACGGGCGTTGTTGCTAAGATAGTGGAGGATGGACAGGTCTTTGGCGATCATCTCGGTGGAGACCACCGCGCGGATTTGGACGCGGTGGATGCCGCCTTCCTGCCGCGAGCTGACCACATCCATCTTCTCGATGGAACCCCGCGCTTCGGTGAGCACCACATCTTGCGCGAGCTGCCAGTCCACCGCGATGCTTTCGCTGCGGACGATCACGCCGGCGGCCTGTTCCAGAGCCTTGCGCGCGGCGTCCTGCTTGGCGGCATCGACGGTGATGCCTTCGCCCTCGGCGGTTACGGTCGTGGTCTTGCCGCTGGGAGCGTCGCTGCCGGGGCTGTCGCCGACGACCTCCACGGGCACCCGGTCGGGCGTGAGCCAGGGGGGCGGAGGGATCGGGTCCGGATTGGAGCAACCCGTCAGCACCGAACAAAGGGCCGCGAAGGAGCAGGTCAGAAGGGTTCGCAGCATCGTGCTCACCGCCTCTTGAGGGACGCCTTGATATCCTTGGACCACGCCTCAACCGTCACGATCACCGCGCTGTTGTCGGGGGCGAGCTGTTCGGAAATCAGGTGGACGCCCCGGATCAAGCCACCGCTCTGGCTGATGACGCGGTCGTTCTCCGTGACGAAATTGCGCACCTCGGTCTGCGAGTCGAGAAAGGTGCCCGCGTAGGCTTCCAGCAGGTTGCGCTGGGCGTCGATCATCGCGGCCCGTTTGGCCAGCGGGATGATCTGGCCGCGAGTCAGGCCCCGGTCGCCATACGCATCCAGCGAGCCGGTGCCGGTGGCTCGGAGCCTCTCGTTCGCGGCACAGCCGGTCAGCAGCGTCAGCAGAAACAACCCCATCAGGCACGCCGATAACTTTCTCATCTTGCTCTCCTTCCTCAAAATAGACGTTTCTATTCCAGGCCCAAGGCGCTCTTGACGGAGGCCACCCGGATGGCGACCGTCATCTCGACGGTGCCGTCGGGCTTCTCCACGGTCTTGACCTCTTCGGCCCCACGGATAATCGTGTCGATCCGGGTGCGGATTTGGTCTTCTTTCGCCATAAAATCTTCCACCGTGGTGGTCGAGGTCAGGCGGATGCCTTTGATGGTCTCGGCCAGCTTGCGAAGGGCGTCCAGCCGAGCGGCCTGCTTGGCGCGGAGCAGGGCGACCCTGGCGTCGGGGTGGTCGGGCTTGATGCCCACGCCGGTCGCTGTGACCGTGGTGGTCTGGACGGCGAGCTTGGGCGTCTCCGCCGGCGAGTCGGGGATGCCGCCGATTTCCGAGGGCCAGACCAGGGGCTGGGTTGTGAAGTCGGGCTTGTCCCCAAGGGATTTCTTCAAGTCCGCCAACCGGGCCTCGACCTCGACCATGTAGACGGTCTGGTCAGGGCTAAGCTCGGCCCGGACGACCCGCGTGCCTTTCACCAAGCCTTCGGAGCGGGCGAGAATCCGATCGCTCTCGGCGACGAAATTCCGAATCTCGGTCTCCGAGGTCAGAAAGGTTCCGGCGTAGCGTTCGATCAGATCGCGTTGGGCGACAAGAGTGGCGGCCCGACGGGCCAGCGGTACCGCCTGGCCTCGTGTCATCCCTTTCTGAAGGTACGCATCGAGAGCGGATTCACCCGTGCCCGTGACGATCTGGTCATTGGAGGCACAGCCCGCCAAGGTCAGGGCCACCGCAAGCATTATCCAGCAAGTGCACTTCATCAGGATTTTCCCCAAGGGGTCTTCGGCTATTCAGGGCGCTCCGGTTTCGGCTCCGGGGCGCCCCCAAGGGCGGCGCGAAGGTCGTCAAGCGTGGCTTGAACCGTCACCACCATCTCCGTGCGCTCGTCGTTCAACGCTTCCTTCCGGACGGTGACCCCTTTCAGGATGCCGCCTTCCGCTTTGGCGGTCACCAGGTCGCTTTTGATCAGGAATGCGTCGATATCGTCCTTCTTCTTGAGAAAGGTCGCGGCATAGTTTCGGATCAATTCGCGCTGGGCGATGAGCTTGCCAGCCCCCTTGGCCAAGTTCGCGGCCATCTCCACGCTCAGGCCGCGGGTGGTGTAAGGGGCCAACGTCACGGCGGCGGTGCCGACGACCGTGTTGGCCGGCGGCTTGTCGGGGTCGGGCTTTTGCGTCTCCGTGTCCTGCGGCTTCGGGGCCATCGGCAGTCCGGCCCCTGCGACTTGGAATACGGTCGGTGCGGCCGGGGCGAGCAGCTCCTGGAGATCGCGCGGCAGGCTCCGAGCGGCCAGATTCAGGTGCAGTTTGACGAATCCCTGGTCGCTGACGACCACGCGCTCGATCGGGCGGCTTTCGCAGAGCCGGGCGATCGCCTCGGCGACCGCTTCGCGATCTTCCATCATTTTGCCGGCGGTGATGCCGGAGACCAGCGGGGCCTGGGCGACCCGTTGCTTCAGCCGCTCGGTGGCATCGGCCAGGGCGTTGCTCCGAGCGAGGGCGACGCGGTCGGCGGTCAGCCGCATCGGGCTGAGTCGGCGGTAGGGGCCGAGGCGAAGCGGGACCATCAGCCGTCGAGCGGGCAGGGCAATGCTGACGGAGTAGGTGGCCCCCTCCAGGCTCGCCCCCAGCAGTTTCGCGGTGGGGATGGTGGCGTTGACCCCGGCGATCAGGTCGGCATGCTGGTCGAGGAACTGGGTGACGGTGCATTTGTCGTCGAGATTAAGTGCTCCCACCTTCGCGGCCATTTCAGCGTAGGCATTGAGGAAGGCCTGCCGCCGGGCGCGGAGCAGGTTTTGCTCTTGCGTGGCCGGCCCGAACACCTGGGCGCTGCCCTTGGCCTCCAGCGTGGTCTCCATCCATTCCGCCACGCTATCCGAGACTTTTTCGACCGGGGCGGTGGCCGTGCGTACCGCCGCCGGCTTATGGGCGATGCCGTCGGAGCGAACCTGCTTGGGCAGGCGCAGCCGTGCCCGCAGCGCCTCCGGCAAGGTCTCGGTGTCCAATGCGATGGTCACATACACCAGACCGGAGTCCTTCAGGAGGGGTTCTCCAAGGGGTTCGGCGGCTCGGAGGGCGGCATCCAACTCCGTCCGAAGGCGGGTACGTTCGGCAACTTCCAGGAGCGTGTTGTTGGCTCCCATCGGGATGTTATAGATGCGCCGGGTGAGCGACAGGTGGGCGTCATAGCGAGCGGCCGCCACGGCGATCTCGTCTTCCGAAACGGTCTCGGCGGCCCAACCTTGCGGCGCAGCCGTGAACAGCGCCAGTGACATCAGCATGGAGAGCAGGATTGTGCGAGTCATTAGATAATATCCCTCTAACGAAAAAAGCTGACTAACGATTATACTACGCTCCACAGCCGGTGTGTGCAAGTAATTTCAGGCGAATTGGCTTGAAGATATCTTCCGGACACGCCCCCCGAGTGATTCTCGTATGATAAGGCGGCGGGGGAAGCCGACAGGCCGCCGACTTCCCCCGCTGTATAGCATCCGCTCGAAGAGTGGTTTAGTACATACCGCCCATGCCGCCCATTCCACCCATTCCACCCATACCACCCATACCGGGGGCACCGGCGGGCATCGGGGGCTTGTCTTCGGGAATCTCGCTCACAATCGCGTCGGTCGTGAGCAACAGGGTGGCGATGCTGGAAGCATTCTGCAGGGCCGAACGCACCACCTTGGCCGGGTCGATGACGCCGGCCTCCACCAGGTCTTCGTACTTCGCGGAGGCCGCGTTGTAGCCGAAGTTGGGGTTGTCGGCGTTCTCGGTGATCTTCTGAACGACGATGGCTCCGTTGACCCCGGCGTTCTCGGCGATCTGCGTGCAGGGGGCGGTCAAGGCCCGGCGGACGATATCCACGCCGACCTTCTCATCGCCGGTGGCTTTGACCTTGTCCAGCGCGACGAGTGAACGGAGCAGGGCGACACCGCCGCCCGGAAGGATGCCTTCTTCGACGGCCGCACGGGTCGCGTGCAGGGCGTCTTCAAAGCGGGCCTTCTTCTCCTTCATCTCGACCTCGGTGGCCGCGCCGACGTTGATCTGGGCCACGCCGCCGGCCAGCTTGGCCAGACGCTCTTCCAGCTTCTCGCGGTCGTAGTCGCTGGTGGTCATCTCGATCTCGCGCTTGATCTGGCCGATGCGACCGGTGATCTGCTCATCGGTGCCCGCGCCTTCGATGATCGTGGTGTTGTCCTTGTCCACCACGACCTTCTTGGCCTGCCCCAGATGGTCGAGCGTCACGGTGGACAGCTCGACGCCCAGGTCTTCAAAGATCGGCTCGCCGCCGGGGAGGACGCCGATGTCGGCCAGCATCGCCTTGCGGCGGGCGCCGAAGCCGGGGGCCTTGACCGCACAGCACTGGAACGTGCCGCGCAACTTGTTCACCACCAGGGTGGCGAGGGCCTCGCCCTCGATATCCTCGGCGATGATCAGCAGCGGACGCCCGGCCTTGGCCACGCCTTCCAGCAGCGGGATCAGGTCTTTGATGTTGCTCAGCTTCTTCTCATGCACCAGGATGTAGGGCTTCTCCAGCACCACCTGCATGTTCTCGGTGTCGTTGACGAAGTGCGGCGAGATGTAGCCCTTGTCGAACTGCATCCCTTCGACCACGTCCACCGAGCTGTCGAGGGCCTTGCCTTCTTCGATGGTGATCACGCCGTCTTTGCCGACCTTCTCCATCGCATCGGCGATCAACTTGCCGACTTCCATGTCGTTGTTCCCGGCGATGGCGGCGACCTGCTCGAACTCCTTGCGGCGGTTCACGTCCACGGGCTTGGAGAGCCGCTTCAGCTCGGCGACGACCGCGACGACGGCCTTGTCGATGCCGCGCTTCAGAGCCGCGCGGTTCGCCCCGGCGGCCACGTTCTTCAGGCCCTCTTCGTACACGGCCTCAGCCAGCACGGTGGCGGTGGTGGTGCCGTCGCCCGCGATGTCCGAGGTCTTGCTGGCGACCTCTTTGACCATCTGGGCGCCCATGTTCTCGTACTTGTCTTCCAGCTCGATTTCCTTGGCCACGGTGACGCCGTCCTTGGTGACGGTCGGTGCGCCGAAGCTCTTCTCAATCACCACGTTGCGCCCGCGCGGCCCCAGTGTAATCTTCACGGCTCGCGCCAGCTTCTTCACGCCCTCGCGAATCGCTTCGCGAGCTTCTTGATCAAATGCGATCTTTTTCGGTGCCATATGCTTCTGTTCCTCCTTGGGCGACCGCACCGGGCGCAGCCGCCGGACTGCAAAAACGGTTCCGGGCTAGTCGACAACGGCCAGCACGTCACTCTCGGACATGATCAGGAACTCATCGCCGTCGATGGAGACCTCGGTGCCCGCGTAGGAGCTGAACAGCACCTTGTCGCCGACGTTGACTTGCGGGGCCTGCACCTCGCCGCTCTCCAGGGTCTTGCCCGGGCCGACGGCCATGATTTCGCCTTCCTTCGGCTTCTCTTTGGCCGAATCCGGCAGGACGATGCCGCCCTTGGTCATCGAGGCAGCCTCAAGGCGCTTGACCACGATCCGATCTCCCAGGGGCTTGATCCCAATCCCTTTCTTCGCCATACCATCTTCTCCTCTACAAGTTTGGCCCCGCTACGTCGCGGAGCATCCGGAAACAACGCCATCAGGCGGCTACGCCGCGATGGAACGCTACAACAGTCCTCCCTCTCGGCTGGACCCCAGGCCGGATATCCGTCCCGTTCGCGGGGCCGTTCGACTGGGGTAATATCGATGTATGGATCGAGCAACAGCTCGCAGAAGTCTTGGTTTCTCAATGGGTTTTGGCAGAATCGTAATGGCTCCCTCGCCCAGAGCGTCGCGGATCGACCCGGTGGAGACCTCCATCGCGGTGAAGATGCAGGGCAAAAACCGGTCGCGAATGCCTTGAATCGCGTGGTAAGTCTCGAAGCCGGTGTAATCCGGGAGCTGCACGTCCATCACCAGCACATGAATCAGCTCGGCATGGATGATGCGTATGGCATCTCGACCAGATTCGGCGGGAATAATATCATATCCCTCGGCCTCAAGGGCTTGGCGAACCTCACCCAGGGCGCCCGTGTTCTGGTCGGCTATCAGGACTGAATAACGTCTATCCATAGGCTCTCGTCCCAAACAACACCACGACTCATAGTTATGAGTAGCAAAAAGCGTGCCAAACCAGAGAGGTTTTGCTTAATAAGATTTTATTTAAAGCGTAAATCGTTGATAAATAACGAGATAAATAAATCGGAAAAAATGACGTGGCTTGGCGGAATCTACGATGGCCTGCCACATTGGCAGGTTCGTTATTTCAGGGTTTTCGCAGGACTGCCAGATTTGACAGCGGCGGAGCAGGGCAGGCGTTCGGCGGGCCGGTGGGTGCGATCAGCTGGGTTGGCCGTAATAAGCGTCGGGGCCGTGCTTACGGCGATGGTGCTTTTCCAGCAGATAATCGGGGATCGGCGGTGCGTTGGGTTCGATCTGCAACGTCCCGAACGCCATCGTGGCCACCTCCTCAAGCATCCAGCTCGCTTCCACCGCCGCCTCCGGGCTGCGGCCCCAGGTAAAGGGGCCGTGTTGGGCGACCAGCACGGCGGGCATGGCCCCGGCGTCCGATTCTCGAAAGCTCTCCGCGATGACTCGTCCGGTGTTTTTCTCGTATTTTCCGGCGACTTCAGCCGAAGTCAGCGGCCTGGTGACGGGCACTTCGCCGTGAAACACGTCGGCGTGGGTTGTGCCCAGGCATGGGATTCCTCGGCCCGCTTGGGCGAACATCGTGGCGTAACGGCTGTGCGTGTGGCAGATACCGCCCAAATCGCCGAAGGTTCGGTAAAGTTCCAGATGGGTGGGCGTGTCGGATGACGGGCGGGAGTCGCCCTCGACCACCTGGCCGTCGAGGGTGACCACGACCATCGCATCGGGTGTGAGGGCGTCGTAAGCAACCCCGCTCGGCTTGATCACCACCCGGCCACTCTCGCGGTCCAGCCCGCTCACATTCCCAAAGGTGTGAATCACAAGGCCCAGGGTGACGAGCCTTCTGTTTGCCTGACAGACCTCTTTCCGCAGCGCGTCCAGCATGCCGGTTATCCTATGGTTTAGAAGGGGTTTTCGCCCGGATAGAAGCAGCCCGCGGGCTTGGGGGTCTGGATGTCCTCAACGCCCAGCAGGCCCAGCGCGTCGAACAGGGTTCCCCCGACGTGATCAAATGCCACGGCCGTATGGTGTGGGAACTGCTTTGCAAGCAGCACGTGGCGATAGAACCGGGCAAACCCCGGAACCCCAATGATGCCAATGGCTCCGAAGGATTGTGGGTCGGCATCCAGCGCCTGGCCTTGCGCGACGTAGCTTTGCAAGTGGTCGTCGGCGGCCGCCTGGAGACGGAAGAGGGTGAGCGGCGAAGGGGCCAGCGTCCCTTCCAGCGTTCCGGCGGTGATGTCCGGCTCTTGCCCCGGCTCCATCAAGCGGTGCATAATCACCTGGTGCTTCATCGCACCGCCGTTGCACAGATGGCAACTTGGGGTGTTGCCGCAGTGGAACCCCATGAACAGGTCCGCCCGTGCCGCACCCTGCAGGTCGGCGATGGGCAGATCGGGGGGGACGGTGTTGTTGACGTCAAGCAAGGTGGCCGGCCTGAGCGAGGCGAGCTGGGCCATATATTCCGACACGGCACCGTAGAGGTCCACCTCGCAGGCGACCGGGATGCCGCGAGCGGCCAGCCGACTGTTCACAAAGCAGGGGACAAACCCGAACGCCTGCTCAAACGCGGGCCAGCACTTGTTGGCGAACACGCCGAACTGACGTGAGCCGAGGTTGGCGTCAAAGAAGGTGAGCAGGGCCAACTCGAACTGGGCAAGCCGCTTTAACTTCTCCGGGTGATTATTCCCCGCTCCTAACGTGTCGGCCATATCCTGGGCGATGGCCTCGATCTTCGAGGTTTCTTCAGCGGCCCGCTGGAACTCGGCGAGCAGGTCCAGCTCGGAGTTCTCCATCACCTCGATGCCCAGCCGATAGAGCGGGCGTATCGGGGCGTTGCAGGCGTAGAAATCCTGCGGTCGCGGGCCGAACGAAAGCACCTTCAGGCCCTGCAAGCCGATGACGACGCGGGCCACCTCGGTGAAATGCTCGATCATTCGAGCGATGTCTGCGGGCAGGCCGACCGGGGACGGTGCAAGGTAGGGCCGAAGCCCCCGCAGGCCGGCGTTCAGCGAGGCATTTAACATCCCGCAGAACGCATCGCCGCGTTTGTCCAACAGGCTGTCGGCCGACTCTTCCGCCGCGCCGCAGAGCATGAAGGGGACGCCCAGCTCGCGGGCGAAAATCGTCAGCGGCCCCTCCGGCCCGAAGTTACCGAGGTACACGGTCACCGCGTTCACGCCCTTCTCGCGCATTTCGGCGGCGGCCGCCACCGCATCGGCCTCGCTCTCGATGATTACCGAGCAGGGCGTTACCGAGACTTTGGAATGCAGGCATTCGGCGGTCACCGCCTCCAGCCGCGCCCGGCTCAGTTCAATGGGGAAGCAATCGCGGCTCACCGCGACCAGGCCCATATGTACTAAAGGCATGTTCTTCAACATCGGCTCGTCTCCTCGGGATTTATTCAGAAAGTTCCTGTTCCGCCAGCTTTCCGAAGCGGTTGGCGATGGCCAGCGCCGGGTCGACCGGCACGTCCACGCCCGGTGTTCCGGGCGGCACGTCGATGCAAGGCGTTGGGCGAAGGGACTTGCCCTTGAACTGCGGCAGCCATTGGCTCTCGGCTTCGAGCATTTCCGCGGTCATCTCGCGGATTTCGGCCAGGGTGCAGCACGCGGAGGTCAGCGGGTCCATCGCGATGGCCTGCATCACCCCCTCCGGGTCGCCGGCCAAGCCGGCTTCCACGGCGAGCGATTGCACCGTCACGTTGCTCTGGTTCAAAGCCGCACATTGCGGCGGCAGGGCGCCCACGCGTACCGGATGCAGCCCGCGACGGTCCACGAAGATCGGCACCTCAACGCAACAGCCCGCCGGCAGGTTGGTGATATAGCCGTCGTTCCTGACGTTTCCGTTGAGCTTGAAAATCTTGTCGGTCTCCATCGCCTCGATGATATATGAGCAGTACTCGACGCTTCGCTCCTGCAGCTTGGGCGACTCATGTTTCAGATAATCGACGCCCTCGTACTTGCCGGCGATCATTTCGCAATACTTGTAATAAGCTCCCGAGGCTCCGCCGAAATCGGGTTGGTCGCAATAGGCCTCAAGCGCCCGCTGGCTGCTTCGGAACCAGGGGATATATTCCGAGAGGTGCCCGGTGCTCTCGGTCATAAAATACCCGAAATGGCGCATCACTTCGCCCCGGACCTTTTCATTCAGATAATACTCCGGCTTCTCCATGTTCTCGCGTAACCGGGGGTACAGGTCGCGTCCGTCGTTCTTGGCCTTCAGCGAGAGGAACCAGGCCATGTGGTTGATGCCCGCACACAAGTAATCGATTTCGTCTTTGGGAACGTCCACGTAGCGGCTGATCAGGTCCAGCGTGGTCTGAACGCCGTGGCACAGCCCGACGAAGGGGACGTTGCTGACCCGGCCCAGAGCGAGGCAGCACGCGGCCATGGGGTTCGCGTAGTTCAACATCACCGCGTTGGGACACAGCTCCTCCATGTCATGGACAATGTCGGCGAGCACGGGGATGGTTCGCAGCCCGCGCAAGACGCCGCCAGGCCCCAGGGAATCGCCGATGCACTGATCCACGCCGTATTTCAGCGGCACCTCGTAATCGATTTTGAACGCCTCGACGCCGCCGACTTGGAGCATCACGATCACATAGTCCGCGTCTTTCAGCGCTTCGCGACGGTCGAGCGTCGACCACACCGTCGCCGGCAACTGATTTTCTTGAATCACCTTTTGAACGAAGGCCTCCATGCGGTCCAGCTTGGGCTGAGTCCGGCTCATCAGGCAGAGTTCGCTTCCCTGCAAGGCCTCCGTGGCCAGAATATCCATACACAGGGTCTGGCAGAAGACCAGACTTCCCGCCCCGATCATCGCAATCTTGGGTTTGTTTGACTTACCCATCAGACGCTCCTTTCCCAAAGGCCGATTCCGGACTCCTCCGGAGATTGGTTCTCGCCGATAATCATAGCGCTCTTCGGCCTTTCATTCAACTGTCGGGAACCAGAAACCAGGTCGAAGGGGGGCGTGCCGAACGGTTGCCTTTCCATTATGAGGGGCAGGCCCCGCCGGCACGGGAGGGAGCCTGAGGGAGTATTTCGGTTCTTTCGGGGGTTGGTTGACTTCAAGCGGCGCAGGGGTTAGAATCCGAGCATTCCGAGGTGGTTGGTTTCCTCTTTCGAGACGGCGCGGGGTCTGATGGCTGGCTTTAAACGCACCGCGATTGTTGGCGTGGGGTTGATTGGCGGCTCGCTGGGGCTGGCTCTCAAGCAGCATGGCCTGTCCGAAGAGGTCGTTGGGGTGGGATATCGAGAGGCGACGCTCGAAGCGGCCCGGAACGCCGGAGCGGTGGACCGCTGGACGCTTGATCTGGCCGAAGGCGTGGCGGATGCGGACCTGGTCGTGATCTGCACGCCCGTCGGGATGGTCGCCGCCAAGGCCGCGGAGGCCCTGCCCGCGATGAAGCCGGGCAGTATTCTCACCGATGTCGCCAGCACCAAGGTGGCGTTGACCCAAAGCATCGAGGCCGTTTTGCCCGAAGGCATTGCCTTTGTGCCCGCGCACCCGATGGCCGGATCGGAGAAACGCGGCAATGCCAGCGCCCGGGCGGACCTGTTTGAAAAAGCCCGCGTGATTTTGACGCCGACGATGCGAACCCCCGCTCCGGCCACGCAGGCCGTCGCCGCAATGTGGCGTGGTCTTGGGGCCTGTGTCGAATCCCTGGATATCCACGACCACGACCGGATCGTGGCTCACATCAGTCACCTGCCGCACCTTGTCGCCCCGGCGATTATCAACGCCGTCGAGGAGGGGGCGTTGCCCTATGCGGCCACCGGGCTGCGTGATACCACGCGCATCGCCGCCAGCGATCCGCGCCTCTGGATTGACATCTTCAAGGATAATCGCGCCAACCTGCTCGGCGCACTGAAGCAGTTCCTCAGCGAGATGGAAGCGGTCAGCTTTGCACTCTGTCACGAGGACTGGGACACTTTGGCCGGGATTCTGGAGCGCGCCCGTCTGCGGCGCGGTGCTCTGGAACCCGATGACGACGGAGAAAGCCCTTGCTCTGGCAAATCGATGTAGCTCTGAAACCCGAACGGATGGACCCTGAAGGCCACGCGGTCAAGCATCAGATCGACGAGATCGGTGTGACCGGCGTGGACCGTGTGCGCCACGTGCGCGCGTTTGTGATTGAGTGCGAGCTGGACCGGGATCAGGTCGAGAGCATCGCCACCCAACTGTTGGCGGACCCGGTGATCGACCGCTATGCCGTGAACGGCCCGGTGATCGACGAGGACGACGGCGGCTTGCAAGTCGTGCAGGTGGTGCGTAAGCCGGGGGTGATGGACCCCGTGGAGGCCAGCACGCTCAAGGGCATCGCGGATATGGGCCTGACGGCAACCGCCGTGCGAACCGCCAGGAAGTATTATCTGTTTGGGGCACTCTCGGCTGAGGACGCCAGGTTCATTGGCGAGAAAGTGCTGGCCAATGACATTATCGAGAGTATCGTCGTGGGCACCAGCCCCATCGACATCCCTCACGGCAGCCGGACGCCGTTTCAGAAGACCGTGGTGCCGTTGTTGGAGGCGGACGAGGCGGAGATGGAGCGGATCAGCCGCGAGGGCGTGCTGTCGCTCAACCGCCACGAGATGAAGGTCATCCAGGATTATTTCCGCAAGCTCGGCCGCAACCCGACGGATATCGAGCTTGAAACCCTGGCGCAAACCTGGTCCGAGCACTGTGTCCACAAGACCTTCCGTGGCGTCATCAACTACAACGGCGAGATCATCGACAACCTGCTCAAGCAGACGGTGATGAAGGCGACGCGCGACTTGAACCTGCCGTGGTGTCTCTCGGTGTTCAAGGATAACGCCGGGGTGATCGCCTTTGACGACGACTGGGGCGTGGCCTTCAAGGTCGAGACGCACAACCATCCCTCGGCGTTGGAACCCTACGGCGGAGCGGGCACCGGGATCGGCGGCGTGATCCGCGACCCGATGGGCACCGGAATGGGCGCCAAGCCCATCCTCAACACCGACGTGTTCTGCTTCGGCCCGCCGGACCTGCCCGCCGACGAGGTGCCCAAGGGCGTGTTGCACCCCCGCCGCATCATGCGCGGCGTGGTCAGCGGCGTGCGCGACTACGGCAACCGGATGGGCATTCCCACCGCCAACGGTGCGGTGTTCTTTGATAAGCGCTACACCGGCAATTGCCTGGTGTACTGTGGCGACGTGGCGATGATCCCCTCTCATTTGACCGAGAAGGCGGCTCGCCCCGGCGACTTAATCGTGGTGCTGGGCGGCCGGACCGGGCGGGACGGTATTCACGGGGCGACGTTCTCGTCCGTCGAGCTGCACGAGGAGACCTCCAGCAGCCACGTCCAGATCGGCGATGCCATCACCGAGAAGAAGGTGCTCGATGTTTTGATGGTGGCCCGCGACCGCGGCCTTTATACCTGCGTGACCGATTGCGGGGCAGGGGGCCTGTCCTCGGCCGTCGGCGAGATGGGAGCCGAGCTGGGCGCCGAGGTGGACCTCGAAAAAATCCCGCTCAAATACCAGGGGCTGACCTATTGGGAAATCTGGATTTCAGAAGCCCAGGAGCGCATGGTCATTGCCGTGTCCCCCGAACATGAAGCCGAGGTGCATGCCCTTTGTGCCTCGGAAAATGTCGAATCGACCACCATCGGGTGCTTCACCGATACCGGGCGCCTGGTGCTGCGCTATGACGGCGTCGAGGTCGGCGATCTGGAAATGGACTTCTTGCACGACGGCGTTCCGCGCCTGGAGCGCCGGGCGGAATGGACCGACCCGGTCCTGACGGAGCCGAGCCTCCCGGAGCAGGATAACTACGGGGCCGACCTCAAGGCGATTCTTGGCTCGTGGAACGTATGCAGCAAGGAATGGATCATCCGCCAGTACGACCACGAAGTGCAGGCCGGCAGCACGTTGAAGCCCCTGGTCGGCGTTGACAACGACGGCCCCGGTGATGCCTGCATCTGCTCGCCGATCCTTGGCTCCAACCGCGGGATCATCGTCTCCAACGGGATGAACCCCAAGTACGGCCTCATCGACCCGTATCACATGGCCGCTTCCGCGATTGACGAAGCCATCCGCAACATCATCGCCGTGGGGGGCAGCCTCGACCGGGTGGCCTTGCTGGATAACTTCTCGTGGGGCAATCCCGACAAGCCGGACCGTCTGGGCGGCCTGGTGCGCGCCGCGCGGGCCTGCTATGACGTGGCCGTCGCCTACGGCACCCCCTTCATCTCCGGCAAGGACAGTTTGAACAACGAGTATCAGGTCGATGGCGGCACCATCGCCATCCCGCCGTCGCTGTTGATCTCGGCCATCGCGGTGATGCCCGATGTGACCCGGGCGGTGTCGATGGACGCGAAGAAGGCGGGCAACCTGGTTTACCTCGTCGGGCAAACCAGGCACGAGCTCGGCGGCTCGCACTATTATGACATTCGAGAAGAGCTGGGCCGCAACGTGCCCCAGGTGGACACCGCTCTGGGGCTGAAAATCTTTGGGGCCTTGTCCGGGGCGACGGACACCGGCCTGGTGCGCAGTTGTCACGATTGCAGCGAGGGCGGGCTGGCCGTGGCCGCGTCCGAGATGGCCTTTGCCGGCGGGCTGGGGATGAGCCTCCATCTGGCCGACGTGCCATGCACCGCCGACGCCGCAAGCGATACCGTGTTGCTCTTCTCCGAATCTAACTCGCGTTTCGTGGTCGAGGTCGAACCGGACAAGGCCGGGGCCTTCGAAGCCGCGATGGCCGGTGTGCCTTGCGGCCGCATCGGGA
Source organism: uncultured Planctomycetota bacterium (assembly GCA_964490295.1). Classification (GTDB taxonomy): domain Bacteria; phylum Planctomycetota; class PUPC01; order PUPC01; family PUPC01; genus CAZBCO01. The sequence continues at coordinate 4,059 of CAZBCO010000137.1, read as the reverse complement.
CGGTGACCGATGACGGTGCGTTCCGAGTCGTCGGGCTGGGCGGCGGCACGGTGGTTGACGAACCCCTTGCCGACCTCAAAGAGGCCTGGCAGGCCCCGCTACGCTGGTAGAAGCTGCTCTTATGTGCTAAAATTATTCAGGGAGGCATGAGGAGATGGGAATGGCGGACGGTAAAAGCGATTCGAATAATGTGTTTGAACCTCGCGTTGTATACCGTGTGGGGAAACGCACGAGGAATCTTGCCAAGATGCGCGAGGCAGCGCGCAAGATGGATGAGCTTCGACAGCGTCACGCGGATGATCCCTCAGACGGAAAAGATGTGGTCGCTCTGTTGCGGGAGTTGCGTGACCGATGATCTATGTGGTTGACGCTTCCGTAGTCGTCAAATGGTTTGTTGCAGAAGAGGGTACCGATGCGGCTCTGTGCCTCCGCGAAGCACAGATTGCTGGTAAGGACGATTTGTCTGCTCCGAACATTCTCTTATACGAAGTCTCGAATGTTCTGTTACGAAAAAGACATTTCACGCGAGAAGAGACTTTGGATGCAGCACAGGCCATTCTGCAAAGTGGTGTGGACATTGTCGCTCCGGATGATGAGTTGATATCCGATGCGATTCGCCTGGCTGATGTGGCGAGGTTAAGTATGTACGATGCTGCCTATGCTGCTCTGGCCGCTCAGAGTCAGTGTACGCTGGTGACCTGCGACCGTGATTTGCTGGCCCTGGCCAATCTTGGTCTGGCCGTTTCTCTTCCCCAAGATATTTGAGAGCACTGAGAAAAACTGATGACGACAAAAACCCTGATCATTCGCACGGCGGGAACCAACTGTGACCGGGAGACGAAGTTCGCCTTTGAGCGGGCCGGAGCTCAGGTCGAACTCCTCCATGTCAACCGTGTGACCGAGAAGCCCGAAGTGCTCGACGACTTCCAGATTCTGGCCCTTCCCGGCGGATTCAGTTACGGCGATGACATCGCCGCCGGGAAAATCCACGCCAACGAACTGCGGATGAAGCTCGGCGACCGGCTCAAGAAGTTTGTTGACGACGGCAAGTTGGTGATCGGCATCTGCAACGGCTTCCAGGTGCTGGTCAAGACCGGCCTGTTGCCGGGGCCGTTCAGCCGCGCCGCCGAGCAGGTGGTCACCCTGGCGTGCAACGACTCCAATAAGTTCGAGGACCGCTGGGTCTATCTCCGCGTCGATTCCGACAAGTCGCCCTTCATCCGCAAGGGGCAGGTGATCTACCTGCCGATGGCTCACGGCGAAGGCAAGTTCCTGGCCAGGGACGAGGCTACGCTGGAGAGTCTTCGTGCGAACGACCAGATTGTTTTCCGGTATGTCGATGCGGACGGCCAGGCTGGAGCGGGCTACCCGGCCAACCCGAACGGTGCGGTTGACGACATCGCCGGTATCTGCGACGCCACCGGCCGCGTGCTGGGCCTGATGCCGCACCCCGAACGTCACATGCTGCCCACTCAGCATCCGCGCTGGACCCGTGAGGGCCTCCAGCCGGAGGGCGACGGTATGCAAGTCTTCCGCAACGCGGTCGAGTATTTTGCCTGAGGGCCGGCCGGAGCTTCGCTCGTGAGAACGGGGCAGGGGAGACGCGGACGCGCGCTTGGAGCGGCGGGAACGGTGTGCTAAAATGCTCGCGTCGTTTACAGGGCAACCGATTGCGGAGGCCGCCTTTGCGCGTGTTGGGTGTGGATCCCGGGCTGAAGATCACCGGCTACGGCGTGGTGGACGGACAAAACGGTTCGCTCGCTCTGGTCGAGGCCGGCACCTGCTCGTCCAATGAGAGCGATCCGATGCCTGTTCGGATTGCATCCATCTACGACGATATTCTGGAGGTGATCTCCGAGGCGAAGCCCGACGCGGTGGCGATAGAACAATTGTATGCGCATTATGCCCACCCGCGCACCGCCATTCTGATGGGCCACGCCCGCGGGGCGATGATGCTCGCCGCGGCGAAATGTGGCGTCCCGGTCGCCAGTTATGCGGCCACGATGGTCAAACGCTCGCTGACCGGGAACGGCCACGCGAGCAAGGCCCAGGTGCAACGGATGATCGTGGTGGCCCTGGGGCTGGCCCAGCCGCCGGAGCCGCCGGATGTGGCCGATGCGTTGGCCGTGGCGTTGTGTCACCTGAACTCTGTGGAGAAGCCGGCCACCATCGCCGGCAACCGAAGATGATCGCAAGAATTACAGGCACCATTGCCGAGATTCAAGAGGACGCGATAACCATCGACGTCGGCGGATTGGGTTATGAGGTGATGGTCCCCAGCGGCCTGGCCCTTCGCCTGCGGCAGCACGGGGCGACCGGGTCCGAGATTACCCTGCATACGCTCGAATACATTGAGGGCGGCCCAAGCGGCGGGGCGATGGTGCCGCGCCTGATCGGCTTCCTCGACCCGCTGGACCGCGAGTTCTTCCGCATGATCACCACGGTCAAGGGGCTGGGGCCGAAGAAGGCCCTCAAGTCGCTGACCATTCCGACCAAACGCTTCGCGGCGGCCATCGAGGGCGATGACGCCTCCACCCTCTCCCAATTGCCGGGCGTCGGCAAACGCAGTGCGGAGAAAATCGTGGCCGAGCTGCGGGGCCGTTGCCAGAAGTTTGCGTTGATGCGTGGCGAGGAAGCCCTGGAAGTCAGCCCGGAAGACGAGCTGGAGCCGAGTGTCCGCGACGAGACGATGCAGATTCTCACCAACCAGCTTCAGTACTCCGCTCTCGAAGCCGAGGCGATGATCGAAGAGGCTCTCAAGCTGGTCGGCAAGTTGGAGACCTCGCAGCAATTGATCAGCGAGATTTTCCGTATCAAGGCGGGCCATTAGATGACGGGACAGACGGAACGCCGAGGTCGTAACCCACGAAGGCGAAACGAGGATTATGCGCCAGCGAATTGTTGATGCCAATCCGCTCTCCGATGCGGACGAACAACTGAACGCCAGCTTGCGTCCCAAGACGCTTGACGAGATGATCGGGCTGTCGGACCAGTTGGAGCCGCTTCGTATCGCGATGCAGGCGGCGGTCGAGCGTGGCGACGCTTTGGAGCACGTGCTCCTCGACGGCCCGCCGGGCCTGGGCAAGACCACCATCGCCCACGCCATCTGCAACGAGACCAAGTCGCGCCTGGTGCAGACCTCCGGCCCGGCCTTGACGCGCACCGGCGACCTGATGGGCATCCTCACCAGCCTGGGCGACCACGACGTGCTGCTCATCGACGAAATCCACCGCCTGCCCATCGCGGTGGAGGAGTTCATCTACCCGGCGATGGAAGACCGCCGCGTGCAGTTTGTGGTGGACCGCGGGGCCTTTGCCAAGACCATCGACGTGCCGCTCAAGCGGTTCACCATCGTGGGAGCCACGACCAAGGCCGGCCTGCTCTCCAAGCCCCTCCGCGAGCGGTTTGCCATCTTTCATCATGTCGAGTTCTACAGGCCCGAAGTGCTGCAAGAGATCGTGAAGCGCTCGGCCCGATTGCTGAACGTGACCATCGACGAGGACGCGGCGATGGAGATCGCCCGGCGCTCACGGGGGACGCCGCGCATCACCAACAACTACCTCAAGCGTGTCCGAGATTTTGCCCAGGTCAAGGCCGACGGGCATATCAATATGGACGTGGCCCGAAAAGCCCTGAACATGTTGGGCGTCGATGATCTGGGCCTGGACGAGCTCGACCGCCGCTTCCTGCGGGCGATTGCCGAGTTCTACAACGGCGGCCCGGTGGGCATCGAGGCGATGGCCGCCACGCTCAACGAAGACCGGGATACGCTGGAGGATGTGGTCGAGCCTTACCTGCTGCGCATCGGCCTGCTGAATCGAACCAGCAAAGGGCGACGCACCACCAAGTCCGCCTTCGAACACCTGGGCCTGGATCTGCCTGACGATGCGCAGAAGCAACTGTTCTGACTCTGATGCGACGCAATTGATTGACATCTGTGTCGCTATCGTGTACACTATCGTAGGCTTATTGAGGACACGGCGATGCGTTTCATTACAGTTAGAGAGTTGCGGGGGCGCTCCGCAGAGGTCTGGCACAAGTTGGAAAAGGAACACGATC
>CAZBCO010000136.1:0-6139 GCA_964490295.1 uncultured Planctomycetota bacterium | reverse complement strand
CTCGAAGGTCGCGGTTGAAACTCGGCCCGAATCGCTCGGTCCGCTGACCGTGTCGATGCTGCTGGGCGAGGACGGGCGGCAAAAAAAGGAACTGGAGGCCCTGCTCGACTTCCTAAGCGCCGGCCGGCGCCCCGATCTGATCAACCTGACCAATACGATGCTCTCTGGAATCATCCCGCCGCTTATCGAGCGGCTTGGCGTTCCCGTGGTTTGCTCTGTTCAGGGCGAAGACGATTTCATCAATGACATGCCCGAGCCGCATCGGACAGAGGCCCGCGAGCTCATTCGGCAGAATGTGCGCGACGTGGCATGCGTTGTATCGCCCTCGACACTCTACGCCGACAAGATGGCGACGTTTCTGGATGTTCCCAGGGAGCGCATCCGCGTCGTCCCCACCGGATTGGATATTGAGCAGTATCCGGAAGCGACGCATCGCGCACAAGGAGCGTTCACGGTCGGCTATCTCTCGCGTATTACGCCGGACAAAGGGCTTGATTTATTGGTCGAAGCGGTCCGCCTTCTGGTGGCGCGGGGCATGGACGTCCATCTCAAAGTCGCAGGCCAGTTGCTCGATCGCAGATACGAACGCCGGGTGTGGAACTCCATCCGACGCGCCGGACTGGAGTCCCGGTTCTGGCACATCAATTGCCCCGATTTATCAACCAAAACGACGTTCTTCTCGAACTGCCACGTGGTATCGGTTCCCTGCCGCACTCAGGAAGTCGACGGCACCGCGGTGATGGAGGCGATGGCCATGGGAATTCCGGTGGTTCTGCCCGACACCGGCGTGTTTCCGGAGATGCTGGCCCGAACCGGCGGCGGTCTGCTTTTCCCCTCCGGAGATACCGAGCGATTGGCCGACGCCCTGGGCGAATTGGCTGCCGAACCCGAACGCGCGGCAAGCATGGGCCTTGAAGGACGTGAGGGGATTCGCGTACACTATGCTGCCGCTCGAATGGCGGAAGCCACATACGGACTCTATGCGGCCCTTTTGTCTTGAACGACTCCTGGGGGCGATATGAGCCAAGAACTTTGCGGGGTAATCGAATGATCATCATATCCAGAGATGCCGACAACATCGCCGAACGTCGCCAAGTCGAGGATGCCCTCGCGGAGCGCTTTGCCTCGACGCTTGGCACCGATGTGCTGATGGTTCCGCCCATCTACCAGATCGAGGAAGACGATATGTTTTGGGATCGGCTGGCACAGATCGACCAGCCGATCATCCTGTTGTCCTGGCTCTATCCGCGAGCTGCCGAATGGTTGCTCAGACATCACCATATTGGTTCATCGGGCATGCTGGCCATCGATCTGCGGGCTTTCCGCAATGTTGCGGCGTGTATCGACGCCTGCCTGCCGCATCTGACTCCAGGTCCAAAACAGGCGACGGTCACGGACTGGGCCGCCGGAACTCGGCAGCGGTGGTATCCGATTATCGACGAATCCCGTTGCATCCAGTGCAAACAATGTGTGCAATTCTGCCTCTTCGGCGTGTATGAGATCGATGAGGCCGAACACGTCAGGGTGGCCCATCCCGACAACTGTAAGGACGGCTGTCCCGCATGCAGTCGCATCTGTCCGCGCGGTGCGATTATCTTCGCTTTGTACGATCAGGACGAGGCCATCGCCGGTGCTCCGGGCAAGTTCCCGTCGCCGGACCAGAAAGCCCGTAAGATGTACGAACAACGCACCAAGCAGAAACATCAAAGCAGCGAACCCGACGATCTGGACGACCTGATCGACGACCTCGACAAACTCACCGAAAGGAACTCCTGAGTGAACCCTTCTGGTGGTTTTCCGGTGGTTTTAACCGCTGATCGGTCGCTGATGGCCGGTTATCGCATCTTGTTCGACGGCATCCTGGCCTGTGCCCAGACCGATACCACCCCCTATCCCCTCTTGCGAGCATTGATGTTGCCCAAGGCCCAAGGCTCCGGCACCCGCGCCACGGTCGCACCGCTCGGCCTGCGGCGTATTGAGGCCGCCCTGCTCGACGGGGGCTTCACCTCGGACAAAGTCGCGGTGGTGGACGAGGACCATCTGGCCGAGGCTATCGGTAAGAACACTCGTGTGGTCGGACTCGCCACAGGAGATCCCGCGAATATCGGGATGAGCACCACGACGATGACGGCTGTCGCCGGTGGTGCGGGCTATCCATCGGTCCTTTTCAAGCGCTTGGTAAAGGCGGTGCATCGCGCGTCCAGGCGGGCCGGCGTCAGCCCCAGAATCGTTGCAGGCGGGCCGGGAGCCTGGCAACTTTTGCAGGCCCGTGAGTTGGCCTCCGAACTCGGCATTCACCACGTGGTGACTGGTTATAGCGAGGGCAACGCCCCGGATCTCTTCCACAGGCTGGTTGACGGCGTCGAGGTGCCGGAGGTCTCTGTGGGGGAAGGCGTATCGGCAGACGCTATTCCCCGCATTCGCGGAGCCTCCACCATGGGGGTGATTGAGATCAGCCGGGGCTGCGGCTTGGGATGCTCCTTCTGCACCATCGCCGGCGTTCCGATGCAGCACCTGCCCCGCGAGACCATTTTAAGCGATGCCAGGGTCAACCTGGACGCCGGAGGACGCCACCTGTGCGTCATCAGCGAAGACCTCTTCCGATACGGAGCCAAGGGCCGCAACGCCGAACCGGAGGCCCTCATTGGCCTGCTGAGTTCGATTCGTGAGCTTGGAGGCGTTGGCTTGATTCAACCCGACCACGGGAATGTACTCAGCCTCTCGCAGTTCGACGACGCCCAACTGCGGGCTGTCCGCGACCTGATGACCGGCGATACCGGCCAGCAATACCCGTGGATCAATATCGGCGTCGAGACCGCATCGGGCCACCTGCTTCGTGCCGCGGGCGGCGGGCCGAAAATGGGGGCCTGGGCGGACGAGGACTGGGCCGCGGCCTGCACCGAGCAGCTTGCTCGCCTCTGCCGAGCCGGGTTCTTTCCGATGGCGAGCCTGGTCGTCGGTATGCCCGGCGAGACATCCCATGACCTGCAGAAGACCGCCCAATGGCTAGACACACTTCGCGGTCTACGCCTTGCCGTTTTTCCGGTCGTGTATGCCCCGGTGGACGGCTCGCTGCCGCCGCGACTGACCCAAGCCCATTGGCACTTAATCCGAGCGTGTTACCGGTTCAACTTCCGATGGGTTCCGGCGATGTTCTGGGACAATCAGAAAGCCGCCGGTGTGCCGAGGACTCGCCGTTGCCTGATGCAAGCCCTCGGACGCGGGCAGGCGATGCTCTGGAGGCTGCTCTTCCGTTGGCGTTTAATGCGAAGCCGCGAGGTGTGATGTGCTTAACCAAGAACGCCTGCACCGGGCCTACGATACCGTTCGTGAGCGCCTCATCGCTGAAATGACCCCCGAAGGGTATTGGCAGGGCGAGTTATCGTCGTCGGCCCTGTCAACCGCCACCGCCGTCTCTGCTCTGATCTGCATTGACAGGCAGGCTCACCAGGGGCTTATTGAGTCCGGCGTCCGTTGGCTCACCGATTACCAGAACAGCGATGGTGGCTGGGGCGATACGACCGACAGCCCCAGCAACATTTCAACCACCTTTCTTGGAATATCCGCCCTGACACTTCACGGAGGCGCCGAGGATTGCCTGGGCCGAGCCAGGGCTTACCTTGAAACCCAAGCGGGCAAAACGCCGGACGAATGGATTGCGACCCTCCACCGCATCTATGGCGACGACCGCACCTTTGCCGTACCGATCCTGACCCACGCGGCCATCGCCGGGCTTGTGCCTTGGGACGTCGTACCCAGCCTGCCGTTTGAACTTGCCGCGCTCCCACACGGGCTTTACCGGTTCTTAAGGCTTCAGGTCGTCAGCTATGCCCTCCCCGCCTTGATTGCCGTCGGCCTCACCGTTCACCGCCGCAAGCCCCGACGCAATGCCTTCACCTCAACGCTTCGTGCCGCAATAACCCCTTTGGCTTTGCGCAAGCTCCGATCGATTCAGCCCTCCAGCGGCGGCTTCCTGGAGGCCACTCCGCTCAACAGCTTTGTTACGATGAGCCTGGCCGCCGCGGGACTGGGCGACCACCCCGTCGCGCGTGACTGCGTTCGCTTCATCGTCGCATCGGCCCGGAGCGACGGGAGTTGGCCCATCGACAGCGACCTGTCCGTCTGGCTGACGACGCAGGCGGTCCTGGCGCTCGAATCCGGAGGCCATCTCGCCGATATTGACGCGGCGAAAACACAGGCGTGGCTGCTCCGGCAACAGTACAAGAACATTCATCCATACACGCACAGTGCTCCCGGCGGATGGGCTTGGACGCATCGTCCCGGAGGCGTGCCGGACGCCGACGACACTGCGCGGGCGATCACCGCTCTGGCCCGCCTGGGAGCCACAGAGCACCTCACGTCTGGGGGCCACTGGCTGCTCTCGATACAGAACAGCGACGGCGGCTGGCCCACCTTCTGCCGTGGCTGGGGGCGGTTGCCTTTCGACCGCAGCTCGCCGGATATTACCGCCCACGCCATTCAGGCCCTCGCGGCAATGCCGCCCACAACGAGGCTTGACGCCGTCATCCGGCGGGGACGGCGGTATCTGGAGTCATCGCAGCGGGACGACGGATCGTGGTTTCCCCTCTGGTTCGGCAACCAAACGGTTGCGGGACGGCACAATCCTGTGTTCGGCACCGCACAGGTGCTTCCGGCTCTGGGGGCTTCTCCGGCGATGCAACGAGCCGTTGTTTTTCTAATCGGAGCGCAAAACTCGGATGGCGGGTGGGGCGGGGCTGCCGGTGTGGCCTCTTCCGTCGAAGAGACCGCTGTTGTGGTCTCGGCTCTGTCCGGTGCGTCGGAGGTGGCCGATGCTCGGCCTGCTGCCTCTCGCGGACTCGACTATCTGGTGGGTCGCGTCGAGGCCGGCACGTGGGACCGCCCAGCCCCCATCGGCCTGTACTTTGCTAAGCTCTGGTATTCCGAACGGCTTTATCCTATCATCTGGATAGCGGAGGCCTTGGGCCAAGCCGTGAACACGAGCCGAACGAAGGATGCTGATGGCTGATACGATTTCGACATCACCGCCGGTGGACTCCAATAACATCGGAGCCGTTCCCCAGGATGCCACGGTGCGCGGTGCCCTGCGCCAGGCCGCCGAGACCATCGCCGCGAGCCTGAACCCCCAAACTCCACCCTTGCGCGAAGCCCTCGACCAACTGGGCCGAGCCTTGCTTGAGCAGGCCGGCCTGCCGCTTGACTATCTCGGCTTCGCAATGGTAACCGCCAGTAATGCGTTCTGGGCCCCTCAGTTTGGAGCCACGCGGCCCGAACGTCGTCTGTTGTTCCTGCCTCGCTGTTTGCGCGACCGCGAGCATTGCCAGGCAAACATCGACAGCTTAGGCCTCCACTGTGCGGGTTGTGGGCGTTGTGTAATCCATGATTTGAAAGAGCGGGCCGAACACCTGGGCTACCGGGTGATTGTGGCCGAGGGAACGCCGTCCGTCGTATCGGAATTGCTTGGGGCCGATATCGATGCGGTTCTGGGCGTCGCATGCTTGGACTCGCTTGAAAAGGCCTTTGATCGCGTGGCCGACCTGGGCGTGCCCTACATTGCCGTACCGCTGCTTCGGGACGGTTGTGTCGATACTACCACCGACCTGAACGAACTGCACCATTATCTTGGCAACATAAAAACGTCAAGCCCTGAACGGTCACGAAGCTACATCCCCCTGATGCGCGCCGGGTCGCGCATCTTTGAGCCGGACGCCCTGATGAAATCCCTGGCCGATCTGCTGCCGGCACCCGCCGACCGTTCGGACACTGATCGTATCGCACTGGACTGGTTGGCCGTCGGTGGCAAACGGTTTCGCCCGTTCGTTACTCTGGCAGCTTACGCGGTCAGCCGTCACGGAGCAAAGGTGTTGGCCCACGATATCGACTTGGACGGACTCCTTCCTCCGGCCGTCAAGCACATCGCTCTGGCGATTGAGGTCTTGCATAAGGCATCCCTGGTTCACGATGATATTGAAGACGAGGATGCCTACCGCTACGGTGTCGAAACCATGCACCGCACCTACGGGGTTGGGCCGGCGATTAATATTGGGGATTACTTGATTGGTCTCGGCTACCGTGTCGTCGCTGCTCAGGCCGGGGAGCTTGGTGCGGCGTGTGTTGCCGACATTCTCGGTCACATGAC
>CAZBCO010000135.1:0-4534 GCA_964490295.1 uncultured Planctomycetota bacterium | reverse complement strand
CAGCGCAAGGACGGCAAGTTTGAGATGGCCAATTCCGGCACCATCTTTCTCGATGAAATCGGCGACATGAGTTTGGCCACGCAGGCGAAGATTCTGCGGGTGCTTCAGGAAAAAGAGTTCGAGCGGGTGGGCGGCACGCAGACGGTCAAGATCGACGTGCGGGTCATCGCCGCCACCAACAAGGACCTGGCCACCGCGGTGCAGGAGGGTGAGTTCCGCGAGGACCTCTACTTCCGGCTCAACGTCTTCAGCATCGTGGTGCCCCCGCTGCGCGACCGCAAGGAGGATATCCCCCTGCTGGTCGAGCATTTCCTGCGCAACGCGAACGATGATATGGCCCGCGAGGTGCGGGGCGTCTCCAAGGACACCATGGACATCCTGATGATGCACCATTGGCCCGGCAATGTCCGCGAGCTGGAGAACTGCGTCCATCGCGCCGTGGTGATGACCGACGACGACATCATCGCCCCCCAGTGCCTGCCCACGCATATCCAGGCGATTGCCGAGAAGCCGCGCTATTCGCTGCCCGACCAGATTGAATCCATCGACGACACCCTCGCCGACGTGGAGAAGCAGATCATCATCGACACGCTGCACCAGACCGGGGGCGTCCAGAGCAAGGCGGCCAAACTGCTGGGGATCAGCGAACGCAGCCTCTGGCACCGCGTCAAGAAGCTCCACATCAACGTGGGCAGTATCAAGGGCGGATAGAGCTTCCACCCGGCGAAGATGGAGGGCCTTGGGAAGCAGGGGGCCGCGTCGGTGGCGCGGTTACAGTTCTGCCTTCGCCTCCTCAAGCAGCGCCATGGTCATCCGACCGTATTTGACGTACGATTGATAGAGCACCTCGTCGGGCGGAGCCGACTTACCTTCGTGGATCATCGTCGCCACATGGGGCTCAATGGAGAAGACGCCGTCGTAGCCGGACTGAAGGATTTCCTTGAGCTGCTGCTTGAGATGGCTTTCGCCGGTGCCCGGGAACACGCCGTGGGCCTTGCCGTCCGGCTCAACGACCATGTCCTTGATATGCACGTAGGTGATGCGGCCGAGGACGCCGTGCAGAAAGCCCATCGTATCATGCCCGTAGCCGACCGAGTTGCCGGTGTCGTAGAGCACCACCAGACTGGGTGAGTTGATGGTTTCAATCAATTCGACGGTCTGTTCGGGCCCCTGCGAGGCCCAGCCGGTGCAGTTCTCATGGGCCAGGACGACGCCGCCGTCTTCGGCCATCCGGGCCAGCTCCTTCATCCGGCGCAGCGATTCGGCTTTCCACTCCGCTTCGGACGCCTCGCCCTGTTTCCACGTCATGGTGCGGATGTATTTCGTCCCCGCCTTCTGCATGCGGGGAATGGCTCGGGCCAGCTCCGCCCGGTCCACTTCGAAATCGCCGGTAATCTCGCGCGACCAGTTGGCCAGCCGCGAGGCGAAGCAGGAGATGGTCAGGCCCGCGTCGGTCACTTGGCCGAGAATCGTCTCGAACTCCTCGTCCGAGGTGGCGGTCAGGTTGTTCTCGCCGATGGTGCGCAATTCAATCTGATCCCAACCCAACTCCTTGTGAGCGCGAATCTGGGCTTCGATATTCTTCCCTGCTTCGTCGGCAATGCCCGAAAATATCATTCTCTTCTCCTGTTTTTCAGCAACGGATCAAGTGCCCGGAGGCCGCCGGGGCCGCCGGGCCGCCGGCTCTTAAGCTTTCGGGCTATCGAACCGTATGCATTTTCGTGAAATTAGTCGCTCCCGTCAAGGGGCCGGCCCCGCCGATGATGACCACCGTATCGCCCGTTTGCACCAAGGCATGCTGTTTGAGCAGCGTATCGGCGGCGGACACCATCTCGTCGGCGTCGTGAACTTCCGGAAGCGTCAAGGACTCTACGCCCCAGACCAGAGCCATGCGTCGTCGGGTGATCTCGCTCGGCGTGAGGGCGATAAGCCGCGCGTTGGGCCGTCGCTGGGCTGCCATCCGGGCGGTGCGGCCGGACATGGTGAAGACCACCAGGGCGACGGCGGAAAGGGCCTCCGCCGCGGAGCACGCCGCATGAGCCGCCGCCCCCGCGAAATCCGCCGGGCTGCTCTCCGGCACCGGGGCGCGGAAGGTGTGGCGAATCTGCTCGGCTTCCAGCGTGATTCGTTCCATCATCGCCACGGCCTCAACCGGGTAGCTGCCGACCGCGGTCTCGCCGGAGAGCATCACCACGTCGGTTCCATCCAGGATGGCGTTGGCCACGTCCGAGGCCTCGGCCCGTGTGGGGCGTGGGGCGGAGATCATGCTCTGCAACATCTCGGTGGCGGTAATCACCGGCTTGCCGGCGGCATTGGCCTGGGCGATGATGCGCTTCTGGGCGGCGGGTACTTTTTCGCAGGCCAGCTCGACGCCCAGGTCGCCCCGTGCGACCATCACCCCGTCGCTGGCGGCGAGAATCGCGTCGAAGTGGTCCAGCGCCTCGGCGTGTTCTATCTTGCTGATGATCGGCGTGTCCGCGTGGTGCTCTTCGTGAAGCAGGCGGCGGAGGTCTTCGACGTCGTCGGCACGGCGCACAAAGGAGAGGGCCAGGGCGTCCACCCCGGCGGCGACCGCGACGGCCACGTCGGCCCGATCCTTCTCGGTGAGCGGCGGGGCGCTGACCGAGACGCCCGGCAGGTTGATGCCCTTGTTGCTGCTGATCTCGCCGCCGTGCAGCACACGGCATCGGACCACGGCTCCGTGGCTCTCCAGCACCCGCAGCTCGATCATCCCGTTGTCGATAAGGATGCGGTCGTTTGGGTTCACGTCGTCGGCAAGGGCCTGATAAGTGGTGGGCAGCACTCCCGGCGGCACGGCGTCCTCGCCCGCAGCCAGCACCACCTCGTCGCCCTCGCTCACCAGGAGCGGGATGTTGAGCCGGCCGATCCGGATGCGCGGGCCTTGCAGGTCGGCGACGATGGCGATGGGGCGGTCGCCGGCGACCTCGCGGATGGTTTTGACCGCGGCGGCGTGTCCCTCGGCTCGGCCGTGCGAGAAGTTCAGGCGGAACGCATCCGCCCCGGCGTCGATCAAGGCCGCAATCACCTCGGGCGACTCGGACGCAGGGCCCAGCGTGGCCAGAATCTTCGCCCTGGCCGACCGAGGAGTGAGCGAATCGGACGCGGGCATCGGGGAGCTCCTGTCAGGGGATTATTCGGGATGCGACGTTTCGGAAGCACCGTGCCGGACGACCACGGTGCTGGCATCCTGGGTCTTGCGTCCGGCGATCAGGTCCCGCACCCGCTCGTATCCGGTCTGGGTCGAGAACAGACGGAGCGGCTTGGGCAGCTTGCGCCGCCCGAAGCCCATTCGAGTGGCGGTATCCACGGCGAAATCGGTGGCCGTCGCGGTGGCCACCAGCCGGGCGGCAAGGGCGGAGGTGGGGCGGACGCCGCCGGTCAATTCTTTGCGCCGCTCGACGGGGAGTTTCCGGAGCAGTTTCAGGTAGCGCGGGATCAGCTTGGAAAAAAACAGGGCCAGGTTACGGTTCAGGCTGTCGGCCAGATGGTCGATCTTACGGGCGGCCAGATCGGCGACGGCCACGCAGGCATAAACCTCGTTCGCGTCGTCCGGGAACATCCGGGCCATCGCGTCCCACTCAAAGACGGCCGAAAGCTGGAGCTTTCCGTGGCTGTTTCGTTGGATGATCAATTCGTCTGCCCCGTTGCGGGTCTCTTCATACTTGGCTCGCATGCGGTTGAGCAATTGGCGGGCATCGTCCACCGCCTTATTGAATTCGGCGGTATGTGCGGCGGCGCTTTCGAGGCAACGGTCGATATACGGGTCGCCGAGAGTGTGGTCGGCCCAACGCCGCAGGGCCTGTCGCAATTCGGTAAAGGGATTGAAGGCCTCCTGGCTTTCCGAGGCCTGATCGGCGGCCCCCAGAACATCGGCGATACCGATGCCGCAGCTGAGCATGCGGGTCATGGTTTCGCGGGCCAGATTGGAGGGGCAGGGGGTGTCTGTGGCCTTGGTTCGGCGGCCGGGATTGCTGAAGGAGGCAAGTACGGACTCGAAGGTTTCGCCGTCGAGCACTTCGGGGTCGGGGCCGAGGCCCTTGACGATCCGATACGTGGCATAGTCGCGGCAGAGCTGCTCGTAGGCCCGCTCGGCCTGGGAGAGGTCTCCGCCCGCTTCGACTCCCTGGTCGCGGGCCGCACTGCGCAGCCGTCGCAGGTTTTGCCATGCCTTGAGGACCGCCTCGCGGAGTTCGCTTGTGGACTCGGTGGCCTTGGTCATAGGTTCATTCGTCCTTGGTGCCGTAGATTACCAGGAAACTCTTATAGGTTTTTTCGGCGGCGAGCTGCTCGGCAGCCTTCTTGCTGGCCCCCCAGGCCTTGTCCGCAATGCGTTCGCCGATGACGACGGCTACATGGAATTGCTTTTCATGGTCCGGCCCCCGTGTTTCGATCAACCGGTAGGTGGGCGTGACGCCCTCCTTGCGCTGGACCAGTTGCTGAAGCAGCGACTTGTAATTCCGCTCATGGCGGTCGCTGATCACGGTTTCAATCTCATGTTCGAGGTGGGCGAGGA
>CAZBCO010000134.1:0-3169 GCA_964490295.1 uncultured Planctomycetota bacterium | reverse complement strand
CCGATGTCGCGGGTCTTCTCGCGCACCATCAGCCAGAGGATGGCGACGATGCTGAAGCCGCCGACCACCACCATCAGCACCATGATAATCACCTGGATGACACGCTCGGTCTCGATGGCCTTAAGGAACTGCTCCTGCTTGTTACGCCAGGTGCTGACCTGAACCAGCCGCTGGTCTTCGAAGCGCACCTCGGCAAACTCCAACGGGGCATTCTGCACCTCGATCTCAGCGGCAACCACGTCCGCCGGGTCAAGAAGGTCCAGCCCGTCGGCCGATTCGAAATTCGCCAGACGCTGGGAGAACGTGACCTGGGCGGATTGTTCTTGAGGCGGCGGATACCACGCCGTCAACGACGGGTCCGATGTTCCCTTGGCGTAGAAGCGATGGCCGGAAGCATTGATCAGCGTGATGCGGAGCGACGGGGAGGACTCCGGGGCGTTTTCAGCGGCCTGCCGGAGCGTGACCTTGAGGGCATTGGGCCTGCCCGCGGTTTCGAGCAGCGAGTCGAGCTTCTCGATGCGCAATGTGGCGCGAAGCGGTGCGGTCTCGCCGCCCGGCGTGACGCGCAGCCAGTTTTGGGGCGAAGCCGCCTGGGACGGCGGGTCTTGTACGCTTCGCATCGTGCCGCCCAGCACCTTCACCCGCCCGCTCGCCTCCGGGGCGGCGGGATCGAACAAATCGGTGGGGTCCAGAATGGCCTGCTGGATGCGCTGCTTGACCACGTCGGCCTGCCGGATATCTTCAAGCCGCACACTGATGGAGGTGACACGGCCCGGCAGACCCAGCAAATCCTGAGCGGCCTGCAACGGGACGTAGAGGAGCTGGCTGTCGTAGGTGTAGTGCTTGCATCGAAAGGCTCCGACCACGGTGAAGTCGCGCGATTGGAAGGTGAGCACGGTGGTGGGCGAGGTGATGCTGATCGTCTCGCCCGGAGCGAATCCGCGCAGCCGTGCGGCCAGCTCAATGCCGACCAGCGCTCCGGGATGCGGCGGCTCGGTCCCGTCGTCGTAGTCGAAGCTCATCTGATTCTTGATCAAGGCCCGCCCAAGCATATACTTGTTGCTGGGGAACTTTTCGAGGCGGCGGAGGCGGCTTTCGGGGTCGCTTTCTTTCTGAATCAGGGCCAGTTCCGCTTCTTTCTCTTCGACCCATTGGCGCAGCCCGCTGCGGTATTCGTCGATCTCACTGGTTTTGACCTCGCGTTCGAGGTCCACGCCGCGAATCTGGCCGAAGCTGGTCTGGTTGCCGTCGCGAATGAGGACGAAGGGGCTTTCGACCAGCGGGGAACAGGCGACGACGCCGGGGACCTTCTCGATACGGCTGATCAAGCTCTCGTAGTCGCCGATGCCCACCAGGCGGTCGCTGTCCACCACGATGTGGGACATAATCCCGCGCAGGCGCTCCTGAATGTCGCGGGCGAAGCCATCCATCACCGAGGAGACGATAATCAGGGCGGCGACGCCCACCATCACCGCAAAAACAGCGAGGAGATTGACCACTCGCGACCGGAGGTATTTCTGGCTGAGATAGGTCTGGTACTTGTTCATCGGCCCGTTCTCATCATTCAACCCGCGGGTTCAGCTTCGCACTCCGTCGGCTCCGCCTCGTCCTCGTCGGTGTTCATTTCGCCGGCCTTGAGCGGCCGCATCAGCGGGAAGAGGATCACATCGCGTATGGAGGTCTTCTCCAGCAGCAACTGCAACAGGCGGTCGATGCCGATACCCATCCCGCCGGCGGGGGGCATTCCGTATTCCAGCGCCAGCAGAAAATCCTCGTCAATCTGGCCCACGGTGCCCTCATCGCGGCGAGCAAGCTGGGCCTCAAACTCCGCCCGCTGCACCAGCGGGTCGTTCAGCTCGGTATAGGCGTTGGCCAGCTCGAAACCGGCGACAAAGGCCTCGAACCGTTCCGAGACGCGCGGGTCTTCCGCGCTGCGGCGACAGAGGGGCGCCAGCTCGGCCGGGTGATGTGTCAGGAAGGTGGGTTGAATCAGCATCGGCTCGGCGGTGTGTTTGAACACCTCGTCGATCAGCGTCAGATGCGGCATGGTATCGGCATCCGGGACCTTGAATTCGCGAGCCTTACCGCGCACCGCCGGCTCGTCGAACATATCGATGCCCGCGTATTCCTGAATAGCGTCCTGGAAGCGCAGCCGTCTCCAGGGCGGGGCGAGGTCCACCGCGTGGTCTCCAAACTGGAAGGCGGTCCGTCCCAGCACCTCGCGGGCGACCGTCGCGATCATCTCCTCGGCGAGTTCCATCATCCGCTCACAATCGCCATAAGCCTGATACAACTCCAGCATGGTGAATTCGGGGTTGTGCTTGTGCGAGATGCCCTCGTTACGGAAGTTGCGGTTGATCTCGAAGACGCGCTCCATCCCGCCGCAGAGCAGGCGCTTGAGGTAGAGTTCCGGGGCGATGCGCAGGTAGAGGTCGATATCCAGGGCGTTATGGTGCGTGATAAACGGCCGGGCGGTGGCGCCGCCGGGGATCGGCTGCATCATCGGCGTTTCGACTTCAAGAAAATCCCGCTCTTGAAGAAAGCTGCGTATCGCGGTAACGATGCGGCTGCGACACACCGCCTGCCGCATCGAGTCGGGGTTGGAGATGAGATCGACGCTGCGATGCCGCGAACGGGCCTCGATGTCGCGCAGACCGTGAAACTTTTCCGGCGGGGTGCGCAGCGATTTCGAGAGCAGAGTCAGCTTTTCGGCGAAAATGGTGACCTCGCCGCTACGCGTCTTGGCCAGTTGGCCCTCGACGCCGACGATATCGCCGAGGTCGAGCAGTTTGACCAAGGCGTAAGCCTCTTCGCCCAACCGACCGAGGCCGAGATGCACCTGAATCTTCCCGGTCCAATCGTGGAGGTCGGCAAAGGTGGACTTGCCGTGGCCGCGAATGGCCATCAGCCGCCCGGCGACCTTGGCCGCTTGGCCTTCCTGGTCATCCGTGTAGGATTTCGTCAGCGACTCCGCCGAAACGGTGCCCGGATAGGCCTCCCCAAACGGGTTGACGCCCATCGCCTTGATCTGCTCCAGTTTGGAGAGCCTGTCATCTCTAAGTTTTGACATCCGGTCTTCCTTAACGCCCTGTCATCAACATAAAACGCATCATAGCACGGCATACCAGCGCAATCAAGCACAAGAGATTGCGTCATCAAGTGATATTCT
>CAZBCO010000133.1:0-5468 GCA_964490295.1 uncultured Planctomycetota bacterium | reverse complement strand
TCTTTTCAGAGGTGAGTATCGTGAAGTTGGCCTTCAGTACCAACGCGTTTGTTCGGGTGAATGTGGAAACCGCCATCGATTCGATTGCGGAGGCCGGATACACCGGGGTCGAGTTGATGCTTGATCATCCGCATCTTTTTCCGGCGGAAACCGCTCCCAGCAAGATTCGGGCCGTGCGGCAGACCATTGAACACGCCGGCCTGACCATATCCAACTGCAACGCCTTTCCCATGAGCGCCATCGGCGACACCTGGCATCCCTCCTGGATTGAAGACTCGGCGGAGCAGCGGAAACTGCGAATCCAGCATACCGCCGACGCCCTGCGTCTGGCACGTGACCTGGGGGCCAAGACGATCAGCACCGAGCCTGGCGGGCCGCTGCCCCAAGGCATGAGCCGCGAGCAGGCGCTGACGCTCTTTATCCAGGGAATTGCCGAGGTGTTACCCGTCGCCGAAGAGACCGGCGTGGCCTTGTTGGTCGAGCCGGAACCCGGATTGCTCATCGAGCGGGAGGACCAGTATCAGGGCTTCGCCCGCCGGATTTCCCACGATAAATTAGGGATGAACTTCGACATCGGCCACTTTTTCTGCGTGGGGGAAGACCCCGCCGAGGCGTTTCTTGCGTTGCAGCCGCATGTGCGGCATGTGCATCTCGAAGACATCGCCGCGACGCGTAAGCATCGGCACCTGATGCCGGGCGAAGGGGCGATTAACCTGCGCGGCACGGTGGAGACGATACTCGAAGCGGGCTACAACGGCTGGATTACCGTGGAATTATATCCGTATCAGGACAGCCCCTTCGAGACCGCGTGCCAGGCATACAAGTATTTTTCGGAGCAGAATAAGTTTTAGGCGGCCGCCATGAGTCGAGTCCGAGCCTGGCTGGAGTTGGTGCGAGCCGCGGCCTTGCCGACGGCTCTGGCCGATGTGTGGCTGGGGGCGGCGTGGCTCACCCCGTTCTGGATGTACCGCGATAAATCCCTCACGGTCGCCGCGCTCAGCCTTATCTCGCTGGCCCTGTATGGGGCGGGGATGATCCTCAACGATGTGCATGACGTGGGTATCGACCGCGCGGAAAACTCCGGACGTCCGCTGCCGCGCGGAGCGATCTCGGTCTGCTCCGCCCGTCGGGCGGGCATCGCCCTGTTGGCTGCTGGGGTGGGCGGAGCCTTCGCACTCGGCGGACTCAGCGGTTGGATTGCCCTGGCGTTGGCGCTGTTGGTGGTGAGCTACGATTTCGGGCTGAGCCGAACACGGCTAGGCCCGTTGGCTATGGGGGGCTGCCGGGTGCTGAATGTCTGCCTGGGCATGAGCATCGGCTGGCTGAATGGTGGGCGGGTGCTGTTGGTTTTTTGGTACGTCCTGCTCCCGATCTTTATGTACGTGACGTGCGTGTCGTATATCGCCCGCCGGGAAGCGGAGCGGCCGCGCCGCCGCGAAATCGTTCTCCCGTTGCTGGGCATGGTTCTCGGCGTCCTGCTCGCCTTGTCCACGCCGCTATGGGTTGGATTGACAACGGTTGATCAGGAAGAGACCGGGGCCGTTCTGTTCAGCGTACACTCGACGGCTCCGGCAGCGGTTTTGCTTTTCTGCGTTGTGATGGCCTGGGTCTGCTCGATGCGCCGGACGGGGAGCCTCCGGCGGGGCGTGACCTATGCCCTGATGGGAATCGTTCCGTTGCAGGCCGCGGTCGCCGGGGCGGTGGACCTCCGGGTGATGTATGCGATTCTGCTGTTGCTTGTGCCGGTGTTTTTCCTGCGGCTGTTGTCGCATATTACCTGAGGGCTTCGCCAATGCAACTGGGCTATAATACCAATGGCTTCGCCTTTCATCGGTTGGAAGACGCCATCGATATTCTCGCCGATCTGGGCTACGCCTGTGTGGCCATCACGCTCGACCATAATGTGCTGAACCCATACGATGACGCCATCGAGGGCAAGGTCGAGCAGGTTCGCGAGCAGTTGGATCGGCTCCATATGGGTTCGGTGGTCGAGACGGGGGCGCGCTTCCTTCTGGACCCGCGCCGCAAGCACTTTCCCACGCTGCTCGACCGGCGGCAGGGTGGGCGGGAGCGACGGCTCGACTTCTTGGCCCGGGCCGCGCGGATCGCCGGGCTGCTGGGGGCAGAGGCCCTGAGCTTCTGGTCGGGAGCTTTGCCCGACGGCCAGCAGGAGGACGCGGCGTGGGAGCTATTGGTGTCGGCGTGCATCGAGATTTCGCAAATCGCATCGGAGCAGGGCACCGTGGTGGCCTTTGAGCCGGAGCCGGGGATGCTGGTGGATACGCTTGTCGAATACGACCGCCTGGCCCGTGCGGTGGCACGCGATGACTTTCGCCTGACCATTGACGTTGGGCATCTGCAATGCAATGAGATTGAGCCGCCGTTCACGCTGATCAACCGCTATCTGCCGCGCCTGGCGAACGTCCATCTCGATGACATGCGCCGGGACGTACACGACCATCTTTTCTTTGGTGAAGGCGAGGTGGATTTCGGGCCGATCATAAATCTCCTCAGGGCGTTTCACGGCCCGGCCTGCATCGAGTTGTCGCGCCACAGTCATAATGCCGTCGAGACCGCGCGGCAGGCCAAGGCGTTTTTCGACCGGCGAATGAACTAAGGAGGGCACATGAGCAAGCATATCGTGGTTATTGATCTGGTGGGTGCGATGCCAAGGCATTTTGATGCCCCGCCGCTGTTCCCCGAGCTCGCGGGCATGTTTCGGGCCGGGGGCTTTGGCCCCCTGGCCGGTGTGTTCCCCGCCGTCACCTGCCCCGTGCAAGCCAGCTTGACGACCGGAGCTTTGCCCAGTCGGCACGGCATCATTGCGAACGGGCTGTTTGACCGTTCGAGCCGAGCGGTCACCATGTGGACGTGGCCGGCAGCCTGTATTGAGCGCCCGCCGATCTGGAAGCAGCTTCGGCAGCGCATGCCGCGGGCCAAGACGGCGGTGATGTTCTTCCAGGGCCTCAAGGCGACCGATGCCGATATTTATATCAATCCGCACCCCAAACATACCCCCGACGGCAAGACGATTCCGTGGTGTGATTCCAATCCGGACGGACTCTACGAGCGGCTGGTGGAGAAGCTGGGCCATTTTCCTCTGCATAAGTATTGGGGGCCGATGGCGGGCATCGAATCCAGCCAATGGATTCTGCAGGCCTCGCTGCGGGCGCTCGCAGAATACAAACCCAACCTTTCGCTCGTTTATGTGCCGCATCTCGATTACGTCGGCCAGCGCGAAGGGCCGGATGGAGACGCATTTGCCGAGCAGGCCAGGCGGATTGATGCCGAAGTGGCGCAGTTCGTCCGCGACCTGCGCAAGGCGTTTGCCCCGTCGGAACCTGCGGTGGTTCTGCTCTCGGAGTATGCGTTCCGTCCGGTCAGCGGGGCGGGCTTCCCCAACCGCGCCCTGCGGGATGCCGGACTGTTAAAGGTGCGGGAAGAGCAGGGGGCTGAACTGGTCGACATGGAAAGCTCCAGGGCTTTTGCAATGGTCGATCATCAGCTCGCTCATGTCTATTGCGATGCGGACGCCGTGGACGATGCCGCAGCGGCTCTGGCGAAGATGGACGCGGTGGCCGAAGTCTGCCGTGGCGAACGGCTGCGAGACTTGGGCGTGAATCACGCGAACACCGGTGAGATCGTGCTGCTGGCCAAGCCGGACCGCTGGTTTGCTTATTACTGGTGGCACAATCCGGAGAAGGCTCCGGCGTTCGCCCGAACGGTGGATATTCATCGGAAGCCGGGGTATGACCCGGTGGAGCTTTTCTTCGACCCGGCAACGCGGTCGATTCCGCTGACGCCGGAACGGGTGAAGGGAAGTCACGGCTTGCCGCCGACCGGCCCGGGCGATGCGGTCGTCTTCGCCCATATCGGCTTCGATCGGCCCGGCAAGGTGCCCGGTGCTGTGCCGGAGGTATGTCCCTGGTTGATGGAGCAACTGGTCGGCGACGGAGCGTCTTGACGAGGGAATCAATCAGCCGGTGAGCTTTTCGAGAAGCTCGCCGACGAGTTTCGGATTGGCTTTGCCCCGCGTGGCGCGCATTACCTGGCCGATGAGGAAGCCCTTGGCCTGCGGCTTGCCGGAGCGGAGGTCGGCGACAGCCGCGGCGTGCTGATCCAGGACTTCCTTCACAGCGGCTTCAAGCTCGGAGCTGTTGCTGATCTGGCTCAGCCCCTTTTCTTGAACGACGACAGCGGCCGCCTTGCCGGACGCGGCCATCTCGACCAGTACGTCCTTGGCGATGTTGTTACTGAGCGTCCCGGCCTCGATCAGGCCGATGAGTTCCGCGAGCATCGGGGGCGTCACGCGGAGTTCGATGGTCGAGCATTTTCGCTCGTTCAGCTCGCGCTGAACCTCGCCCATCACCCAGTTGGCGGCAGCTTTGGGGGTGGCCCCGGCTGCGACGCAGGCCTCGAAATAGTCGCCCAACTCTTCCAACTCCACCAACACCGAAGCGTCGTATCGCGTCAGGCCGAGATCGCTCATCAGCCGCTTCAGCCGGGCGGCGGGCAATTCGGGCATCTCCGAACGAACCCGGTCGAGCCATTCTGAGGTGATCTCAAAGGGCACCAGGTCCGGCTCCGGGAAGTAGCGATAGTCCTTGGCCTCTTCTTTGCTGCGCATCGGCTCGGTGGTACCGCGGGCTACGTTCCAGAGCATGGTCTGTGATGCCACCGTGCCGCCGGACTCCACCAGACGGGTCTGGCGTTCGATCTCGTACTCAATGGCCTTCACCACCGAGCTCATCGAGTTGAGGTTCTTTACCTCGACACGGTTGCCGAAGGTCTCGCTGCCCTGGGGGCGGATGCTGATGCCCGCCTCGAAGCGGAGCGAACCTTCCTGCATCTTGCAGTCCGAGACGCGCAGGTAGCGGAGCATCGCGGCCAGCCCGCGCATATAGGCGTCGGCCTCTGCCGCGGAGCGCATATCGGGGGCGGAGACGATTTCGAGCAAGGGGCTGCCCGCACGGTTCAGGTCCACCGCGGTGTATTGGGCACCGGTGTCTTCGGGATGCTCCAGTTTTCCGGCGTCCTCTTCCAAGTGGACGTTCCAGATGCCGACCCGGCGCTCGACTCCATCGACCTCCAGATCGATCCTCCCGTTTACCCCGAGGTTATTGTAGTTCTGGGAAATCTGATAGTTCTTGGGCAGGTCGGGATAGTAGTAGTTCTTGCGGTCAAACTGTGTGACGGGGGCGATCTCGCAGTTCAGCGCCAGGGCGATGCGCAGCCCCAGTTCAAACGCCTTTTTATTGACTACCGGCAGAGTGCCGGGCAAGCCTTGGCAGACCGGGCAGGTCTGTGTGTTTGGCGGCGCTCCAAATCGAGTGCTGCACCCGCAGAACATCTTGCTTTCGGTCAAGAAATGGGCGTGTGTCTCAAGGCCGATAACTGCTTCGTATTCCATCTGTCCCTTCCGGGTCGGGTTCTATTCCGCGTTTTCGGGCTTCGGGGCCTTCAAGAAG
>CAZBCO010000132.1:0-4126 GCA_964490295.1 uncultured Planctomycetota bacterium | reverse complement strand
CGCTGGTCGAGCGGAATCCCGCGCAGCTCCTCCCATTCCTCCAGTTTCATCACCACTTCACGGGCCTTGCTGCCCTTGTAGTTGCCGACGATGCCCTCGGCGGCCATCATATCGACCAGCCGGGCGGCTCGGGTGTAGCCGATTTCGAGCTTGCGCTGCAACAGCGACACACTGCCGCGCCCGCTCTCAATCACGATGCGGCAGGCGTCATCGTAGAGGTCGTCGGGGCTGTAATCCTCGATCGGCGAGGGCGGCACGTCCTCATTATCCGCCTCCGCACGGCCCAACTGCTGCACGTTCATCATGTACGCGGGCGAACCCTGGGCCTTGACAAAATCGGTGACGGCCTTGATCTCGTTGTCGCTGCAGAACGTGCCCTGAACACGCACCAGCTCGGAGGTGCCCGGCGGCACGAACAGATGGTCGCCGGAGCCGAGCAACTTCTCGGCGCCGTTCCGGTCGAGGATGGTTCGTGAATCGACCTTGGAGGTGACTTGGAACGAGATGCGGGTGGGCAGGTTGGACTTGATCAGGCCGGTGATGACATCGACCGACGGGCGCTGCGTGGCCAGAATGATGTGAATGCCCACGGCACGGGACTTCTGGGCCAGCCGGGTGATGGAGACTTCGACCTCCTTCGACGCCACCATCATCATATCCGCCAGCTCGTCCACCACGACGACGATGTAGGGCATGTGCGTCGGAATCGCGTCGTCCTCATACTCGAAATCCTCGCCCAGGCGAGCGCGCAGGCCCTCCTCGCCCAGTTTGTTGTATTGGGTGATGTGCCGCACGCCCACACGGGCCAGCAGGTCGTACCGCTCGTCCATCTGCTTGGTGGCCCATTCGAGCACATAGGGAGCGCGCTTCATATCCGTGACCACCGGCGTGAGCAAGTGCGGGATTTTCTCGAACATGCCCAGATCCACCATCTTGGGGTCGACCAGAATGAAGCGCAGGTCCTCCGGGCGATGCAGCATCAGCAGCGTCAGAATGACCGAACTCATGCACACCGACTTGCCCGACCCGGTGGCCCCGGCGATCAGCAGGTGGGGCATACGGGCCAGGTCGCTGAAGATCGGAGCGCCCGAAGCGTCCTTGCCCAACAGCACCGGCAAAATCAGCTTGTCCTTCTTCTTCTGGTATTCCTCGCAGGTCAGCAGCTCGATGAGGCGGACGATTTCCTTGATGGCATTGGGCACCTCGATGCCGACCGTGGAGCGGCCGGGGATCGGGGCGACCACGCGCACGCTGGGGGCCTTGACCGCCAAGGCGATGTCGTCCGACAGGCTGGTGACTTTGTTCACGCGAATGCCCGCGGCCAGCGACAGCTCGTAGCGCGTGACCTGGGGGCCTTGTTCGATGCCCACCACCTGTGCCCCAATGCCGAAGCTGGCCAGGGTTTGCTCCAGCGTGGTGCTGTTCTCGCGGATCATCTTCTCCATCGCCCGCTGGTCCACCGGTTCGGGCGGCTCCAGCAGCGAGAGCGGCGGAAGCTCATAGTCGGCCCCGACCACCTGCGACGGCACCACGGCGATCTGGTCGATGGGCTTGGTGGAGGCGGTGGGCGCGTTGGAACGGATGGGCGGCAGGCGCTCCGGCTTCTCCTTCTCCGGCTTGGCTTCGGGCTTGGCGGCAGACTTGGCTTCGGCCCGCGCCGGGGCAGGAGCCGGCTTCGGAGGGGCTGCCGGCGGGGCGGTCTTCACCGCGGCCGTCTTAATCGGCGGAGCCGGGCGGGCGGCGGCCCGGGCCGCTTTCCGGGCTTGCATCTTCTCGCGGTAGGCCGCCAGCCCCTTGATGGCCTGCTCGCGCAATTTCCGCACAGTCCACATCACCAGCTCATCCGCGGAAATTAACAGGCCGCCGAAGGCAAAAAGCAGCAGCGTCGCCATCCAGGCGCCCGTGGTGTTCAGGTAATGGGTGAAGCGTCCGGACACGGCGATGCCCACGATCCCCCCGCTGCCGATCATCTGCTCGGTGCTCGGCCCCAATAATTGTGCGGCCGCGGCACCGGAGACGAGCATGATCAACGCTCCGAACACGCCCATCCAGGCGTCTACCGTGTCGCGCTTCATCCACACCCGCACCGCGAAACCGATGGCCAACAACGCCGCAAGATAGGAGGCGTAGCCGAAGTGCATCATCATCCAGTTGGCCACGGTCGCTCCGGCCCGCCCGCAGACGTTGTTCAGGCTATCGGCCGGCGGCCAGTGGTTGCCGGGCATATCCGAGCTGCTGAACGTGGCCAGGCTCAGAAAAATAAACAAGGCCACGAAGGCCAGGCCCAGACTTGTGGCCCGCTTTCGCACCAGCGTCAGTTTCTCGAAGGCTTCAGTCTCCACCAGGCAATCCTCACACGAAATAAATCAGGCCCGCTGTCCCAATCGCCAGGCAATACGGCGAAAAGACCCACAGGCCAAACCGACGGATAATTCGAATCAGGCCAATCAGCGCCAGCCAGCTTGCAACCAGCGAAACAACAAACGCGGCCGACGCCGGCCCCAGGCTGACGCCTTCGGCGACGCCGTGCCGAATCAATTTCAGGGTTTCATAGGCCCCGGCCCCGGCAATGGCCGGCACCGCCAACAGAAAGGCGAAGCGTACCGAGGCGTCGCGGGTCAGCCCCAACGCCCGGCCCGCACTGATGGTCATTCCCGACCTTGAAATGCCGGGCAACAACGCCACCGACTGGGCCAGCCCGACCCACATCGCCTGCCCCAGACCCATCTGCTGCTCGATGCGGCCCGGCCCCGAACGCCGCCGGGCCAGCCATTCGCCCAGCACCAGAATCACGCCCGTGGCCAGCAAACAGGCCGATGCCGGAACCGGACGGTTCATCACGCGGTCAATCACATCGCCCAACGTCAGGCCGACCGCCACCGCGGGAACCGTCGCCAGACAGATATACACGCCAAGACGCAGGTCCTGGCCGAACAGACGTAACACCTCACGGCGAAAGACGATCAACACCGCCAGCAGCGAGGCCACGTGAACCAACACCGAATAGAGCATCGGCACCACCTTGTCCGGCCCGTTCACCAGCCCACCGTATAGAGCCAGATGGCCCGAACTGCTCACCGGCAGAAACTCGGTCAGCCCCTGCAAAAGGCCATAAAGCGCCGCTTCCCATTCATTCAACCGCGCAACTCCTCACCCATACCCGTACTCGCATCCTTATCTCAACAACACCAATAACTTATACATCACCCTCCACGCCATCAGCGTGGAACCCAGAGCGCAGACTCCACCTGTCCGCCACCCTGCGTATTTACAATATCGACATTATCCCCCCATAACCTTTAGCAAAAAATCTCCGGATTGACCGGACGGAACCTGTGTCCAAGTCAAATTGGGCTGAACATTCAGGCACTTCTTGAAAATCCAGTTGCCCGGAGCCGTTACCAGACGATACAATGCCTTCCACAAGTTCTCAGCGTGGAGGGTTGATTGTGGCCGAATCTCCCGGCCCGTCGAGCGGATTGTCATTCAAGGTGGCCCTTGTCGCCTTGCTGACCCTTCTGGTTATCGCCGGATCACTTTATACATGGCAGATCGGCCAGAAGGCCCTCTGGCTTGATGAGTGCGTAAGCGCTATTGCAGCAAAGGGTTCCGTTTCCGAAACGGTGCAGAATGTCGCCCGCTACGACGCCCATCCGCCGCTCTACTATGTGCTGCTGAACCTGACCGTTCGGCTGACCGGCAACAGCGAAGCAGGGCTGAGAGCCTTATCGGCCCTGGCGAGCGTGGGCAGCGTTGCCTTCGTTTATCTGATTGGTGCCGCGCTTATCGGTCGCCTCGGAGGGCTTCTGGCGGCCGCGGCGACGACCGCCTCGGCATTCCAAGTTTATTTCGCCCAGGAGGCTCGGCTGCATGCTCTGGCCACGCTGATCGCTCTAGCAATGACTTGGGCGTTTGTGCGCCTGGTGATCTCGCCGAACGCCTCTGTGCGACGGCTTTGGAAGTGGGTGGCTCTCTATGGGCTGCTGACCCTGCTGGCGCTCTATACCTATTATTACCTCGTGTTCGTGGTGGCCGCGCATACCGTTGCGGGCTTGGTTCTGTGGCTGGGGTCTTGGCTTGACCGCCGCACCGAAAAGCCCTGGCTGCTGACGCCCCAACTGGCCGG
>CAZBCO010000131.1:0-23556 GCA_964490295.1 uncultured Planctomycetota bacterium | reverse complement strand
AAACGGCGCAGGAGCTGGATATGGTCGCGGGTCAGCGCGGTCCCCAGCGTGGCCACCACGTTGCTGCATCCGTGCTGGTGGGCCATGATGACGTCCGTGTAGCCTTCCACCACCGCGACGCGGCTGTGGTCGACGATGGAGCGGCGTGCCCAGTTGAGGCCGTAGAGGCCGCGCCCCTTGTTGAAGATCGGCGTTTCAGGTGAATTGAGATACTTTATGTCATCGTCGGCGGCCAGGGCCCGAGCGCCAAACCCGATCACCCGGTCCTGAATGTCGAAAATCGGGAACATCAGGC
Source organism: uncultured Planctomycetota bacterium (assembly GCA_964490295.1). Lineage (GTDB taxonomy): Bacteria > Planctomycetota > PUPC01 > PUPC01 > PUPC01 > CAZBCO01. Next base: position 23,261 of record CAZBCO010000131.1, on the reverse strand, counting down.
GATTTCGGAACCGGTCATAATGCCCGGACCTGTCGGATCGGGCGATGACCAGCCCGGCCCGTTCGAGCACCTGTGCCGGGACACGCGCGGCGGTTGCCGCGGTCAACAAGGCGTCCCACGAGTCCGGGGCGTAACCCAGCCGGCAGTGTTCAATCATTTCCGGTGAAATGCCCCGACCCAGAACGTAGTCACGGGCGGCCTGGCCGGCATCCGAAGCAAGCATTCGGACGAAGAAATCGGCGGAGCGGCGGTTCGCGTTATAAAGGGCGTCTCGATCCGAGGTCTTCTCCCGGTCGGGGGTGTCTTGCCGGGTATCGGGGATTTCAATGCCGACTTCGCGCGCCAGGGTGCGAACGGCTTCGGGGAAGGAGATGCGGTCCATTTCCATCAGGAAGTGGAAGGCGCTTCCTCCCTTGCCGCAGCCAAAGCAGTGAAAGGTCTGTCGGGAGGGGGAGACATTGAAGGAGGGGGTCTTTTCTTTATGGAACGGACAGAGGGCCTTGAAGCTCGCTCCTGCCTTCTTGAGAGAAAGGTAGCGCGAAATCAATGATACAATATCGACGGCATCACGCACGCGGTTGATGACGTCTTCGGGAATATGTCCACTCAAATGGCACGCTCTGCGCGAAACCGCACGAAAACCCGTGGCGACGACCCTGTCACCTGCCCTGACGCCATAAAGCTTTGGCTGGCCCAAGCCCTTTCGGTAAAGTCAGTTATGATGACCCTCCGCCTTGGCAAGACGCCCTATGCCATTCCGGTGGTGCGATGAGGGCTGTTAGGGCACAACTCTTTGAGAGTATAGCACTAGAATTCGTAACTGTCAAGAAATCCAGACATTTCGCTTCGGGAATTCGGGAATCCCGGACGGCGAAAGCAGCGGGAATACCGCCGCTTTCGGTCTGCCTGCGATTACTTGACGGAGGCCGGCTCGACCGAGGTGAACTCCAGGTGGCCCTCGTTGACAATAATCCGTATGGCTTTGGCGGAATCAAATCGGCCGGAGAGAAGCTCCTCCGAGAGCGGGTCTTCGATCAGCCGCTCGATGCTTCGTTTGATCGGCCGGGCACCGAGGTCGGGGTTGTAGCCTTGGTCGACGATAAACGTCTTGGCCTCGTCGGTCAATTCGATCTCAATGCCCCGATCTGAGAGCCGCTCACGGACGCTGCTCAACTCGATCTCTGCGACTTGCCCCATGTCTTCTCTGGTCAATGTTCTGAAGACGATGACGTCGTCCAAGCGATTGAGGAACTCCGGGCGAAAATGCTTTTCGACCTCTTTGAGCAGCTTTTCTTTCATCCGGTCGTAGGTCACTTCTTCGGTCGTTTTGCCGAAGCCCATCGGAGCCTGGTTTTTGATCAGGTCGGCGCCGATGTTGGAGGTCATAATCAAAATCGTATTCCGGAAGTCCACATGCCGCCCGAAGCTGTCGGTCAAGCGGCCTTCCTCCATAATCTGGAGGAGCATGTTAAAGATGTCGGCGTGGGCTTTTTCGATTTCATCGAGCAGCACCACGGAGTAGGGGCGTCGGCGGATTTTTTCGGTCAACTGGCCGCCTTCTTCATAGCCGACGTAACCCGGAGGCGCCCCGACCAAGCGGGAGGTGTTATGCTTCTCCATGTATTCGGACATGTCGATCTGCACCAGAGCTTCTTCGTCACCGAACACGAAATCGGCCAAGGCACGAGCCAGCAGGGTCTTACCCACGCCGGTCGGCCCCAAGAAGATAAACGATCCCACCGGGCGTTTGGGATCTTTCAGGCCGCTGCGGGAGCGCCGTACGGACCGGGCAATGGCATGCACGGCCTCGTCCTGGCTGATGACGCGGTGGTGCAGTTCGTCTTCCATCTTGAGCAGCCGCTGGGCTTCCTCGGCGGCAAGACGCTGCAATGGAACGCCGGTCATCAATGAGACCACCTCGGCGACGACTTCGGCATCGACCACGCCCTCTTTTTCCTGGCTGCTCTCGCGCCACTTGGCGAGGTTCGATTCCTTTTCTGCTTTCAATTTTTCCGCCCGGTCGCGGAGCTGGGCGGCCCGTTCAAAGTCCTGACTGGCCACCGCGGTTTCCTTCTCGGCGGTGATGCGCTCGATCTCGTGCTCCAACTGTTTGAGATTCGGCGGCTTGGTCGTGGCCGTCATCCGTACCTTGGCCCCGGCTTCGTCGATGACGTCGATGGCCTTGTCGGGCAGGTAGCGCCCGGTGATATAGCGGGTGGACAGCTCCACCGCCTCGCGCAGGGCCTCGTCGGTGATCTGAACGCGGTGGTGGGCCTCGTACTTGTCGCGCAGCCCCTTGAGAATCTCGACGGTTTCCGTTTTGCTGGGCGGATCGACCATAATCGTCTGGAAGCGCCGTTCCAGCGCGCCGTCTTTTTCGATGTGCTTGCGGTATTCGTCCAGCGTGGTGGCTCCGATGCACTGGATTTCGCCGCGTGAGAGGGCGGGCTTGAGCACGTTGGAGGCGTCGATGGCCCCTTCGGCCCCGCCGGCCCCCACCAGGGTATGCAGCTCGTCGATAAAGAGGATGGTGTTGCGGCTGCGCCGGACCTCGTTCATCACCGCCTTGATGCGTTCCTCAAACTGGCCGCGGTATTTGGTGCCGGCGACCATCATCGCAAGGTCCAGCACGATAATCCGCTTGTTCTGGAGGAGTTCGGGCACGTCGCCGGCTATGCAGGACTGAGCAAAGCCCTCGACGATGGCCGTCTTTCCGACGCCCGCTTCGCCCAGCAGCACCGGGTTGTTCTTGGTGCGGCGCGAGAGCACCTGGGTCAGGCGTTCGATCTCGGAGTTACGTCCGATTACCGGGTCGAGCATGCCTTCGCGGGCCAGCTGGCTGAGGTCTCGTCCGAAGGAATCCAGGGCCGGGGTTTCAGATTTCGGCTTCTTTCCCGACTGCGGCTGGCCGGTGGCCGGGTCGCCCACCAGCAGATCGGCAGTGCCGAGGAAGGAATGCACCTCTTCTCGCACCGATTCGAGCTTGAGGCCGAGGTTCTGCAGCACCTGTGCGGCCACGCCCTGGCCTTCGCGCAACAACCCCAGCAGCAGGTGTTCGGTCCCGATATAACTCTGGCCGAGGTTGCGGGCTTCGTCCAGCGACAATTCAATGACGCGCTTGGCTCGGGGCGTATAGCGCGGCTCGGCTCCGGACTTGCCGGAGGTCTGGGCGGTGGTGGGATCGGATTGCACCAGCCGTTCGACCTCGGCGCGGATGCGCTTCAGGTCAACGCCCAGGGCCTTGAGCACGTTGGCGGCGACGCCCGTGCCTTCCTTGACCAAGCCCAGAAGAATATGCTCGGTGCCCAGGAAATCGTGGCCGAGGCGCTGCGCCTCCTGCTTGCCGTACATAATCACCTTGCGGGCACGGTCGGTAAATCGGTCGATCATCGCATTCTACTCCGCGAAAAAGAAGCCAGTAACGCTATAGATTGCCCAGAGCCTCGCGTATGAAATGCGCTCGGACCACGTCGCGCTGCGCCGACTCCAAGGCTCGTTTTTCGATCTTCTGAAGATGCGCCGGCAACGTCAGAATAAATAACTGGTTGATGGTTGCGACCTCAATCTGGGGGACCAGCCCGACGTTCGCCCCCAGGCGAAGGTTCGACAGATGTTCAAGCGTCTCGTTGGAGCTGATCATTCGGGCGCCGCGCAAGGTCCCAAGAGAGCGCCAGACCTTGTCTTCCATTTGTTCGCGGCTCTGCTCCATCAGGGCCTCGCGGGCTTTACGCTCCATCGTGACAATGGTCGGCACGGTGCCTGCGATGTTGCCGACGATCTCCTCCTCCGATTTGCCCAGAGTCATCTGGTTCGAGACCTGGAAGAGGTTGCCGGAGGCCTGGGTACCCTCGCCGTAGAGGCCGCGGACGGCCAGGCCCATCTTTTGAACGGCGTGGATGACCTGATCGATCTGGCGTGTCATCCCCAGCGCGGGCAGGTGCAGCATGACGCTGGCCCGCATGCCGGTGCCCACGTTGGTGGGGCAGGCCGTCAGGTAGCCCAGTTGCTCGGAAAAGGCATAATGGACCCGCCGTCCAATGCGGTTGTCAAGGGCGTCAATGGCCGCCCAGGTTTCTTCGGGGTGGAACCCCGACCGGAACGCCTGGAGGCGGAGATGGTCTTCCTCGTTGATCATCACGCTGATTGTCTCGTGGGCGTCAAACACGGTGCCGCGCGAGCCGGAGCCGCCCGCCAGTTCCGCACTGATCAGATGCCGCTCGACCAGAAACTGCCGGTCGAGCTCGCTGAGGCCATCGAGTTCAAGATACTGGCCGCTCTCGCCGATATCGGCTTCGAGCACCTTGGCGCTCAGCACCTGGGCCAGCTCAGTCTTCTGGGCCGGCGAGCAGCGTGTGATAAAGGGCATGTCGGGCACGTTGCGCGCGAGTCGAATTCGGCAGGAGATGACGATATCCGCGTCGGCTCCGTTGCCGCGGAGCCACTCGCCCGCGTGCCGCGCAAGGCTATTCAGATCCATGGAGCGGCTGCGCCTCCTGGAGAGTTCGGATATGGTCGCGCAAGCGCGCCGCGTCCTCATAGCGTTCGCGCTCCACGGCCTCGGTCAATTCACGGCGAAGCCGCAACAGCTCGGCGGCCTGCGCGCTGTCGCGCGTGACCTCGCTGGGCACCTTGCCGCGATGGGTGGTCGAGCCATGCAGCCGTTCCAGGAACGGCATCAGCCCTTTTTTGAACACCGCGTAGTCCTTGGGGCAGCCCAGCCGGCCGACGCGCTTGAACTCGCCGTAGGTCATCCCGCAACTGGGGCAGGCCACATGAGCCAGTTCAGGCACTTCCTTTTCGGCATGGGCCTCCATCAGGCTGCTTAAAATCTCGTTCAGGGAGAGGCTGGGCGGCAGGGCGACCTTCTTTTCGTGGGCGCATTCCTCGCAGAGATGAACCTCGCGCTTCTCGCCGTCCAGAATCTCGACCACGTGGAAGGTGGCGGGTTTCTCGTTGCAGTTTTCGCAAAGCATCTCGGTCTCCTTGGGCATCGTCAGCGGCCCGGTATACGGTCTTGCCTATCTAAAGTATAGGGCTATTTTGGATTCGATTCCAGCTTTCCGGAGCGCTCCGCCAAAATATAGTTCATACAGAAGTCGTCGACGCCCAGAATGGCCTCGGCCGCCAGCACCGCCGGCATCATCTGCGGCTCGGTCGGGTCGATAATCGCCGAGTCCAAACCGCAGGACATCAGCATCGGCAGAAATGTGCGGTTGAGGATGTTTCGCTTGGGCAGGCCGAAGGAGATATTGCTCAGGCCGCAGGTGATGTGAGCCTCCGGGAACTCCGCCTTGAGCCGCTGTACCGTTTCCAGAGCCATCCTGCCTGCCGAGCTGTCCGTTGCGGCAGCGTAGATGATCGGATCGAAGTACAAGTGATTCAAGGGGATATCGTGTTTGGAGGTCAGCTCCACGACTTGGTGCGCCCCGTCGATGCGCTCATCGACACTGGTGGGCATGCCTTGCCGCCCGATGGTCAGGGCGACGAGCAGGGCGTCATACTCCTTAACCAGGGGGAGAATCTGCTCGTGCCGCCCGTCTTCGGCGGTGATGGAGTTAATCATCGGCGTGCCCTTGTGGAAGGGAATGGCCGCGGCGATCGCGTCGGCGTTGGTGCTGTCCAGCGAGACGGGGCAATCGACCTCGGCCTGGATCGTTTCCATCACCCAGCGCAGGTCGTCCGGTTCCCGTGCGGCCTCAATGCCCGCGTTGGCGTCGATGTAACCAGCCCCTGCGTCAAACTGTTTCCGGGCTTCCTTACGGATCAAATCGGCATTCCGGTCGAGAATGGCCTTTCGGATACGCTTGCGCGTGGCATTGATGCGTTCAGCTATCACCAGCACCGTGAGGACTCCTTCCAATCATGGGAAGACAGAAGCCAATGAATCAACATAACACAGTATAGTCCCCCCCGCCTGATAATTCAAGCCGAGTTGGGGCGCTGCGCCTTGCGGAGGGGTGCTTGCCGGTCCCCATTCCCAATTTCCCAATTCGGAATGACGAAAAAATGTTGCAAAAGCCTTGGTCAGACCCCATCATATAGGGGTGTTCTCGAGGTGACTTGGGAGGGCCCAAGGTTCGTGGCGGATTCGCAGCGGCTGTTTCCATGGCTGGAGCGTGGTGATCGGTTGATATTGGCCGGGCTTTCGGTCCTACTGATCGCCATGCTCGGGGTGTATCATGCCCGGATGACGGGGCTGTTTGCCGACCGCGCGCGATTTGACGATGGCCTCGTCATTCCGTCACATCAAGTCAATATCAATACCGCGGAATGGTGGGAGCTTCAGGCGATTTACGGCGTCGGCGAGGTGCGTGCCCGAGAGATCATCGCCGACCGCATACAGAGGGGCCCTTACCGCACGGTGGATGAGTTGACCCGTGTGCGCGGCATTGGCCCCAAGAGCATCGAACGGCTTCGACCGCATTTGACCACCGGTTCCGGGAACGGCCAATGAAGCGATTTGATAACCTCTGGGCGATGGGACTGTACTGGATTCCGTTCGTGTTCGGACTGGGCATCGCTTGCACCTACCTTTTTCTATTGTCCCAGCGTTGGCCCGATGTGGATGCCACCATGGCGGTGACATCGGCCCTGGGTATTATCGTGGGATTGATAGCCGTGGCCATCGCCCTGACCGCTGCCCGGGATGCGAGGGCACTTACCAGGGTGCGTCGCAACGAGGTTCAGCTTGAGCAGAACCTGGCCGATGCTCAGGCACACATGCAAAAGCTCTATTCACATTTGGGCGTGATGAAGGCGATGCGTGAAGTGACGCGTATCCTCAGCGATGCCGTGGATTTCAAGCTGATCGCCGAAAACGTTTTTGCCGTGTTGGAGCCTCTGCTCGGCACCCGCGAGATCGCCCTGGTCTTGAGGGACGAGGACAATACCCTCACGCTCAAGGCGCTGCGCCGCGACGGTCGCACGGTGCATGAAGCCGAATTGACCGGCTCGGAGGTGGACATGGCGGAAGCCGCCGCCGCTCTGGAACACGAGACGCTGATCAAAGAGGTGGACGGGTCCACCGCGGGCTTTCTGGTTCCATTAATCGCCGACCAGGCGGCCGTGGGCGTGATGCGCTTTGAAGTCGAGTTGGAAGGCTCGCACGATGAGCGCGAGCTGCGTATCGATGAGTTTGAAAGCGTGTTGAGCGATATCGCCAAGCATCTCGCCCTGGTGGTCAAGACACCGAGGCTGCACGACCGGGCTGTGATCGACGGACTCACCGGACTCTTCACCCGTCGGCATTTCGATATCCGAATGGATGATATGTTTCGTCTGGCTCGCCGTTACGGCACCCCGTTCTCCCTGATTCTGGTGGACATCGACCATTTTAAGGAAGTCAATGATACACACGGTCATGGCGTGGGCGATGCCGTCTTGCGGGAAACGGCCGGTTTGGTCACCGGCGGGATTCGCGATTGTGATAGTGCGTTTCGATACGGCGGCGAGGAGTTCGCCGTGCTGTTGCCCGAGACACCGGTTGAGCACGCCAGTGTGATCGCGGAACGTTTGCGGAAGGCCATTCGGGAGCATACCGTGCAGACCGAACAGGCCGCAGGTTTGACCGTGACCGCCAGCATGGGCGTGGCGGAGTACGGCCCAACGCTGGCCAACTACGGCGAGCTGGTGGGCTTGGCCGACAAGGCTCTGTACGCGGCGAAACGGGCGGGACGCGACCGGACGGTTACCAGCGAGGAGATGACCGGGGGCGCCGGGAGCTGACGCCGCCCGTCATCGTAACCCACATCGCAACAGCAACTCCGAGTCATCAAGCACTTGGGGTGTTGGTCCGTCGTAAGCGACCGTGCCATGGCACAGCACCACGGTGCGTTCGCAGAGGTCACGGACCATCCCCAGGTCATGCGTAGCAATGATTTTGGTGTGGGGGAACGTGCGTAACAGATCGATCAGGATCCGACGCGACCTGGGGTCCAGCCCGGAGCTCGGTTCGTCCATCACCAGGATTTCCGGGGCCATCGCCAGCACGGCAGCAATGGCGGACGACCGCTTCTCGCCGCTGGAGAGCTTGTGGGGTGGGCGGGACTTCAGGTGCATGGCCCCGACGGTGGCCAGCGCCCGGTCGGCCTGCTCTTCGGCTTCGTCCGGCGCTAAGCCCTGGTTCAGCGGGCCGAAAAGGACATCCTCGGCGACCGTGGGCATGAACAACTGATCGTCGGGGTTCTGAAAGACCATACCGACCATGCGCCGGATGCGCGGCAGCGTGGAGCGGCTGATTTCGGCGTCGCCAACCTGCACCGCTCCGGCAGTGGGCGTCAGGCAACCGTTGAGATGAAGCAAGAGGGTGGATTTCCCGGCCCCGTTGGCCCCGATCACGCCGACACTTTCGCCGTGCGCGATGCGGAACGACACGCGGTCCAAAGCGGCGGTGCCGTCGGGATAGGTGTGCGAGAGGTTGGTGACTTCCACCGCGGGCCGGTTCATTGCAGTACTCCCATCACCATATCGCCCAAGACTTGGGGGACGTCAATGCTTCTCACCATAACAAAATAGCCCAGCCATCCCAGCAGAAAAGCGCATTCGGGCCATCCCCAAGTGCGGTGTGACGGAAGTTTTACGACGCCCTCGAAGCCCCGGCAGCACATCGCCAGATGCACGCGATGGGCGCGATCCAGCGTGCGCAGCAACCATTGGCCAAGCACCGGGCCGAGAACGGCAAGGTGAATTCTTCGCCCCCCGCTGCGCAGCGTATAAGCCCGGACGGTCCGGGCGGCCTCATCAACGAGCACGAACAGGTAACGAAATAAGAACAGCAACTGGACCACGAAAACCTGCGGGACGCCCAGTTGTTTCAAGGCCAGAGTGATGCGATAGAATCCGGTGGTGGCCACCAGAATGAGCGCGGCCAGAACGCTTAACGCAAAACGGAACAGGACCGAGGCGAACGACATCCAGCCGCCGGGGATCTCAAGCGACCCCACCGGAACGGTGGTGCTTCGGTCGAGCAGGGGGTTAAGAATTGCGATAAAAAAAACAAACGGCGATGCCAGAAGAAGTTGGCGCAGCAGCGGGCCGACCGGCAGGGCAGCCCCCGAGACCAGCGCCAACGGATAAACAATCAGCGGCAGGAGGCGGAGTACTTCATATTTATCGAAGGAGGTGACCATGAGGATGAAGGCCAGCGTCGTCAGCACCTTGACGCGGGCGTCGAGGTTGCGAACCCAGGTGTCGTGTCCCGCGGATGCATCGAGATCGGCGACCGTCTGCAGGACGGCTTCAATTCGCGCCATAAGATATTTCCGGGGTCTTGCGTCGGCGCCGGAAGAGCAGGGCGACCGCCCCGGCCAGGAGCAAGGTGATACCGCTGCCGACCAGTCCGGCCATAGAGGTTCCCGCTCGGGCCGAATCCTCATCGCCCGAAGGGAAGCCGTAGTCGGGCAGGAAGGAGGTCGTCTTCTGAATCTCTGCGAGTGACTGGTGGACGCCCGTCTCTTTTGTGGCGGCCACCTCTTCGCCACCCAGGCGTTCCAAGGCCCATTCCAATCCGTCCGGATGCTCCGAAGCGAACCAGGAGAGCAGGCCGCCCGTCAGCAGAGCGACGATCAGAAGCGTTGTGATCACCCCCGCGACCGAAAACCGCCCGGCCGGTACGCTGCTGGTGGACCGCTTCGCCAGCAGTTCGGGCCGTGCGTTCCAGACAAAGAGCACGACCGCGGCGGTAACCAAGCCCTCGACCACTCCGATAGCGAGGTGGATGGGCTGCATCAGCAGGGCAAACCGTCCGAACGACAGGTCGGTTAACCCGGAGACAACGGTCTGAACCACCACGGCGAACGCCCCGAGCTGAAGGGCGACAACGGCTCCCGTAATGGAGGCCACGGTCAACCGTTTCCGGGAGGTATGGGCGCCCATCAAGGGGCGAACGATTAGCGGATAGGCGATAAAGCAGGGGAACACGCCTAAGTTGAAGATGTTGCATCCCATCGCCAGCAGCCCGCCGTCGGCGAAGAACAGGGCCTGAACCACCAGAACGGATGCGATGGTCAGAAAGCCCGCGTAGGGCCCAAGCAACATCGTCAGGAGCATGCCGCCACCGAGGTGGCCGCTTGACCCGGTGCCGGGGATGGAGAAATTGATCATCTGGGCCGCGAAAATAAAGGCCCCCATCACCCCCATCAGCGGCACGCGGCTTTCGTCAAGGTCCGACTTGACCTTCGTGACGGAATAGACACCCGCCACGCCGGCCGCCGCCCACAGAGTTGCTCCGACGGCCGGGGATACCAGAGCGTCTGCCATATGCATAAGGCGATCCTTTCTACGGTTGCGATGGCCGCGAGTCTCGTGACACGGCGCTTAGTATAGTGCCACGTTCTTACAGGTCAAGCTCCCGAATCCTTGCATTAGGCTTTCGTCCGCTATACAATCGGGCTATCAGAAGTACGTGGAGATGAAAATGACACAGGATTTGCCGCTGATCCGTGGCTTTATCGAAAATACGCTGATCGACTGGGGTGGAAGAATCGCGTGCGAAGTGTTTCTTCCCACCTGCAATTTGCGATGCCCCTTTTGTCACGCCGGGCATCTGGTAACCCATTCCGGGGAATTAGAGTCCATCCCCGTCTCGGCGGTCACCGAATGTCTGGATCGGCACCAGGGATGGATCGATGGGGTGGTCATCTCCGGGGGCGAGCCTACTCTCCACGCCGGATTAACTCGATTGATCGAAATCTTCCGAGAGCATGGAGCTCAGATCAAGCTCGATAGCAACGGAACCCATCCGGAAGTCCTTAAATCCCTTTTTAGTATGAAGTTAGTGGATGCGATTTCGATGGACGTCAAGGCCCCACTGGACGACCGCTATCTGAAAGCGGCTGGCGTGGCGGAGTTGGACGTGAAAGCCATTCGCCGGTCGATCGATTTAATTATGCAGTCCGGCCTGGAGTACGAGTTCCGAACCACCTGTGCTCCTGGATTTATCGGTTTGCCTGAGTTGCAGGATATCGCCAGAGAGCTTGACGGTGCAGAACGCTATTATTTGCAAGAGTTTAAGCCTATAGGGTGTCTTGATCCGGCGATGAACAAGGTGGAGCCTTATCCGCGCGAAACACTGCGAGCCTGGGCGGACGCCATCCGACATCATTTCAAACTCTGCCGGGTTCGTGGCGACGGCCCTGAGAATTCATTCGGCTGCTGAACCCGGTGCAGGTCAACCCAATGCTTTTCAGCGAGGATATTTTCTCCTGAATGAAGATTTTCAGCGAACTTTCCGTGCCCGAAATCGTTATAATCACAGGCAGGATTTCCTTATCTTAAGGATATGGACGATGATGATCAGAAAGATCGGATTCACGATTATCGAGCTGCTTGTGGTCATAGCGATTATCGCTATTTTGGCGTCGCTCCTGCTGCCGGTGGTGGGGCAGGCCAGGGCCATGGCCCGGTCGACGAGTTGCATCTCGAATCTGCGCCAACTCGGCGTGGCGATGGGCATCTACTCTAATGTCTGGGACTGCTTTCCGGTGCATCAATGGAAGGTGGATTTGGACAACAACGGGGATAAAAACGGCCCCAATGAGCGTGTGCGCTGGTTCAACGCCCTTCACCAGATGCTGGAAATCGGCTGGGATGTCCAGAAATGCCCGGAAACGCCGGATTGGGTCTGCGGACGGAACAACTCCTACGGCTATAACTACAAGTATCTCGGCAGCGCCAGAATGCTCAAGGACGGCCGGCTCGAACGCTTCCCGGTCCGGAGGATCGAGCGCCCCGAACATACCATCGCGTTCGGCGACTCTGCCGGTACCGGCACCGAGATGCCCTATGAGGCGATCCCGGATCATCAGGCCAAGTCCACGCTGGGCTATGACGCTCGCAAGGTGCGACTTGGGAACCATGCCTACACGCTGGACCCCACTTACATCCCCTCGCGGACGGAGGTTCACTTCGACGGCGATAAATACGCCGATAAAACATCGCCCAGTTTCATCGCCCCGCGCCATATGGGCAAGGCCAACTTCTGCATGGTAGACGGCCACGTCGAGAGCTTGACGCCGGAGGAAGTGTACGCCGACAACCGTTGGTGGAACGGCTTCGGGGCGGACGATTCCCGCGACGACCGCGTAACCGAAAAGCTCCCCGGTCTGGACGAGCGCTTCGGCTGGTAGGCCCGTCATCAACCCAACCTATTTCTTGCCCACACCTCCGGAAGACGCTCCGTGCGGCCATCGGTGTCGCCGGGGTCTTCGTGTCTTGTGCGGCTTCGGCTCCTGTGTTAGAATCCGGTGATTGATAAGTGATTCTGCCGAGGGTATTTGCCAATGCACCCTGAATTGATCCCGGGTTGGCCGTTGCATTCCTACGGGCTGATGCTGGTTATCGGCTTCTACGCGGCCTATTTCCTCGCGCGCCGGACGGCGAAGCGCGAGGGCGTGGACCCCAAGCGAATCGTGGACCTGTTGTTGATCGGCGCCCTGCTGGGGATTCTGGGGTCGCGCCTGTTCTATGTGGTTCAGTACCGCGACCGGATTGACGGGCTGGTGGACGCCATCGCCATCTGGAAGGGTGGTCTCGTCTTCCACGGCGGCTTGATCACTGCGACTATCGGCCTGCTGATCTATATGAAGCGGAACAAGTTGCCGGTCTGGCGTGTTGCCGACTCGGTGGCACCGGCGATTATGCTGGGCCTGGCCCTGGGGCGGGTGGGATGTTTCCTGAATGGCTGCTGCTGGGGAGCGGTTTGTTCCGAATCCCATCCGATGAGTGTCCGTTTTCCCCGGCTGATTAATTCCACCGAGTCCGGCGGGTGCCGCGCTCCGGCGATGTCGCGCGAGGGCTTGGTCTGCGACGGCCAATGGCACGCCGCGGTTCAGGGCGGGCCGGCCTGGCTGACATCCCACGAGGCGATTAAGAAGTATGTGGTGGACCAGAATCACCCCGAAGCCTGGCGCGAGATGTCGGTGTTCTGGTACCGTTGTGACGCCCAGAACATCGAGCGGATCACGGGCAGCTATGCCTTTCTTCAGCATCTTGTCGAGCATCCGGACAAGATATCTCCGGACGACACCGCTTCGTTGCCGGTGCATCCTACGCAGTTATATTCGGTTGCCAATGCGTTGGCGATCTGTCTGATTCTACTGGTGTGGTGGCGATGGCGACGGAGGCCGGGCGAGGTCTTTGCCCTGATGGCCGTGCTTTACGGCATCTCCCGCTTTCTGGTGGAGGGCCTGCGCCACGATACCAACCCCGTCTTGGGGACGCTCACGATGGGGCAGGTTACCAGTGTGGCGCTCTTTGTGATTGGCTTGGTCGGTTTTGTTTGGTGCCGAACGCGAAAACCGGAGCTTGACAAAACCGCCGATGCCGCCTAAAATCCCTGTTGATATGCCATTGTATCTCGCCGAATGGATGTCCCCATAGGATCGAGCGGATGCCGAACCTCGGTCATCATCACCATCTGATCAAGTCGCTGGCGGCGAAAGCGGCCCGGCCCCTGTCGTTTCTTTCGGGCAATTATCCCAATCAAGAGGTCTGGCGCGGCTTCGCCCGGAAGAAGTTGTTTGAACTCTTGCACTACGCCCCGCCGCGCGTGGGCTTTGCCGAGGAAGTCTCCGAGGTCAAAAAGCTGGGGGCCTACGTTCGCAGGAAGGTCTGGTTCAGTTCGTCACAGTACACGCGAGTCAGTGCCTATCTTCTGATGCCCACCACAGCGCAAGGAAAGTTGCCCGGCGTCGTGTGCCTCCACGACCACGGGGGGCTGTATGCCTGGGGCAAAGAGAAAATGGTGCAAACCTCGGCCGATGAGCACCCGGCCCTGGCCGAACACAAACAACGCTTCTACGGCGGGCGTTCGGTGGCTGACGAACTGGCGGCTGCCGGGTTTGCGGTGCTGGCGATTGACAACTTTTTCTTCGGTGACCGACGATTGAAGGGGGTGCCCGAAGTAGATAAGTTGGACTTGGGCACGCCGGAAGGCCTTGCTGAGTTCGAGGCCATCGCCGCCCGGATGGAGCCGGTGGCGGCGTTGGACCTTTTGCAGGCCGGGGCCACGATGATGGGCTTGGCGGTCTGGGACGCGATTCGTTCGGTGGAGTTCCTCACCACGGTCGAAGGCGTTGACGGGCGGCGGATTGGTTGTTTTGGAGCGTTTTCGGGCGGCTTGCTGGCCCTGTTTCTCGGCGGACTGTATGACCTGGTGCGAGCCACCTGCGCCGCTGGCTGGGTGACCACGCTGGGCGATCTCGTGGAACACGGTGTCCCCGGGACCCAGTGGTCGGGGTTTGCCGTTCCGGGGTTCTACAACTTTATGGACCTGCCCGACATCGCCTGTTTGAATATCCCCAGGGCCTTGATGCTGATGAGCCTGGGTAAGGAACAGCCCTTCCCGAGTTCAAGCGCTTCGGAGGCGTTTGAGAAGGTGCATAAAGTGTACGGAATGGCTCAATGCCAGGATGATTTTCGGGGGCTGGTCTATCCGGAGGCGACCGTCAACAGCAAGGCGATGAGCGACGCTCTCCAGTGGTTCAAGCGCTGGCTCTGATCCGGGCGGCTTCTTCCCCTCGATATCTGTTGACTGAACGATGACTTGGAGCTTTCTCCCGGAGGAATACGTTGGCGAAGCGACGGGACACAACAAGCCGGTTGCTGGACGATGCTCGTCGTGTGCTGAGCATCGAGGCGGATTCAATCCGGCGCCTCAGCGAGCGGCTGGGCGATGATTTCGCGCGGCTGGTGCGAATGCTCTCGCGGTTGCAAGGCAAGGTCGTGGTTTGCGGCGTCGGGAAATCGGGGTTGATCGGAGCGAAAATCAGCGCGACGCTCTCCAGCACGGGCACCCCGTCGGTATTTCTTGACCCGCTCAACGCCTTGCACGGTGACTTGGGAGTGGTGAATCAGGGCGACGTGCTGCTGGCCATCTCCAACAGCGGCGAGTCGGTCGAGCTGGGCAACGTCATTCCTTGTGCCCGGCGGCTGGGCGCCAAGGTTGTCGCCCTGACCGGGAACCTGGAATCCGCGCTGGCCCGAAACGCGGACGTGGCTCTGGAGGTGGGCGTCGAGCGGGAAGCCTGCCCGCTGGGGCTGGCCCCCACGGCCAGCACGACCACGGTCCTCGCCTTCGGAGACGCTCTGGCAATGGCTCTGGCCTCGGTCAAACGTTTCTCACGAGAGGACTACGCGGCCCGCCATCCGGGGGGAGCGCTGGGCGAGCGGCTTAAACTGCGCGTGGCCGACCTGATGCGGCGCGGGCGTTCGGTGCCCTGCGTTCCGCAAACCGCCTCCCTCGGTCGGGCACTTCGAGAAATGAGTGAACGGGATAACCTCGGCGTGACGCTGATCGTCGATGAGGCCAAGGTGCTGCGGGGTATTCTCACCGACGGCGACCTGCGCCGAATCCTGATAAGTCATCCGGGGCCGAAGATGCTGGAGCAAAACGTCGCCGACGTGATGACGCGAAACCCGAAATGCTGCGAGGCGGATGCCAGCGCCGTCGATGCTCTACGCATGATGGAAGTCAAGGGCATCACCTCCCTTGCGGTCGTTGATGTTCAAGGGCGACCGTTAGGCATCATCCTGCTGCATGATATTCTCGGAAGAGGCCAGTTTACCACATGAGCGCCACACTCCCGCGCCCCATTCGCGGCGTTATCTTCGATATGGACGGCACCCTGACCGTGCCGGTTATTGATTTCGGGAAGATGCGTTCCGACCTGGGGATTCCGGACAGCGAAACGGATATCCTGCACGCCTTGATGAAGAGGAACCCCGCCGAACGAGAAGCCGCGTTTCGTATCATTGAGGAGCACGAGAGTGACGCCTCGGCCCGGAGCGAGTTGAGCCGCGGGGCGCGCGAGCTGTGCGACTTTTTGATCAAGGCGGGCATCCGCACGGGCGTGGCCACGCGCAACTCCCGCATTTCGGTGAATGCCTTTGTTCAAAAACATTGCGTGGCCTTCGATGCGGTGGTGTCGCGTGATGATGCCGAGCCTAAGCCGTCGGCAGAACCTTTGCGGCGGGCCGCCGAGCTGGCCGGCCTGGCGCTGAGCGAGATCATCTACGTGGGCGACCACGAGATCGACCGCCTGACCGGCGAGGCCGCGGGCGTTCCGACCTTTATCATCAAAAATCACACGAAATGCCAGGACAACGGAACTGATGCGATGCGGCTGGAGCACCTTGGCCTGTTGATTCCGATCATACACGAGGCGAACGGGCTGTGAAGCGGCGCCATACCAAACGCGATCTTGCCCGCCTCTTCACCCAACAGGGCCTGCGGGCCAATCGGCTGCTCGGGCAAAACTTCCTGGTAGACCATAACCTCTTGCAATACATTGTGGCCTGCGGGGACGTCGGGCCGGAGGATCTGGTGCTGGAAGTCGGTGCGGGCACCGGAATGCTCACTTGGCATCTGGCGGAGGCCGGGGCCGAAGTGCTGGGCGTGGAGATCGACGAAAACCTGTTCGATATTCTCGCGGACTACGTCGGGGATCGGCCCAACGTTCACCTCCTCCGCAGCGATATTCATGGGGCCGCCCGGCAAATCCACCCCGAGGTGCTGGCGAAAATCGAGGAAAAAGCCGAAGGGCGGACTTTCAAGGTGATCAGCAACCTGCCTTATTGTATCAGCAGCGAGTTGATCGTCTCGCTGATACAATTGCCCCTGCCGGTCGAGCGCCTGGTCTTGACCGTGCAGAAGGAGTTTGCCGACCGTCTGCTCGCCCGTCCGGGCAGTCGCGATTATAGCGAGCTGACGGTGCGGCTGCAGGCCAGGGCCGACGTGGCACGGGTGAGAGACCTCGCTCCTGAAGCCTTTTGGCCCGTCCCCAAAATCGGGTCCACGATTGTCCGAATTCGCCCCAATGCAGAGCGATGGGACCGGGTGACGGCCCCGCGCCTTTTTGAGCAGGTGGCCCGTGCCCTGTTTGCCCATCGGCGCAAGACGGTGGCCGGGGCGCTGAAGAGCATCCCCTCCGCCCGGCTGCCGGCGGAGAAACGAGTGGCCGCGCTGGCTGCTGCGGGCATTACCGACCGTGACCGGGCTGATGCTTTGCCGGTGGCGCGGATTGTCGACCTGGCCAACGCAATGGCTGAATCTTGACCGTCGCCAAGCTCTCCGTTACCATACCCTACGGTTCTCAACTTTAAGCG
The DNA here is from genome assembly GCA_964490295.1 of uncultured Planctomycetota bacterium. GTDB lineage: Bacteria > Planctomycetota > PUPC01 > PUPC01 > PUPC01 > CAZBCO01. The sequence goes on along the minus strand of CAZBCO010000131.1, from coordinate 6,158 downwards.
AAAGGACGAGCCTTGGAAAAGCGAGCATTAGGTCAGTCGGGGCTTGAAGTCACCGTTATCGGCTTGGGATGCTGGGTGATGGGCGGTTGGATGTGGGGTGGGGCGGAGGATCAGGAATCCATCGCCACCGTACGAACGGCCATCGATAACGGAATCAACTTCATCGATACGGCGCCGATTTACGGCAAAGGGCGTTCGGAAGAAATCGTCGGCAAGGCGATTGCCGGGATACGAGACCAGGTTATTCTGGCCACCAAGTGCGGCTTGGTCTGGCCCCCGCGTACCGGGCGAACCTATTTTACCGATGAGGATGGGGATGCCATTTGCCGCAATCTCGAACCGGAAAGCATCATCCGGGAGTGCGAAACCAGCCTGCAACGGCTCCAGACCGATGTCATTGATGTCTATCAGTGTCACTGGCCGGATGCGGGCGTGCCCATCGAGGATACCATGTCGGCCTTGCTCAAGCTCAAAGACCAAGGAAAAATCCGGGCGATCGGTGTCAGCAATTTCAGCGTGGAGCAGATGGCCGAGTGCTTGAAATACGGCCCGTTGCATTCCGACCAGCCCCAGTACAACATGCTCGAACGGTCGATTGAGACGGATATTCTTCCCTTTTGCCGCGAGAACGACATCGGCATCATCGCCTACAGCCCCTTGGGCCGCGGCATCCTCACCGGCAAAGTCACAATGGACCGTGTGTTCGATGAAAATGACCATCGGAACCGGCTCAAGTGGTATCAGCCGGAGAATCGGAAGCTCGTCTTGGATTTCCTGGACAAGCTCCGTCCGATGGCCGAGGGGCACGGGGCCACGCTGGCACAACTGGCCGCCAATTGGGTAATCAGCCAGCCTGGGGTTACCACCGCCATCTGCGGTGCGCGTCGGCCCGAACAGGTCAAGGAGAATCTTCGTGCCGCTGAGTTCCAATTGACGCCGGACGAGCAGGCCACCATCCGGTCGTTGCTGGCTGCGTTATAATAAATGCTCTCGATTTAGCGGCTGAATTACCGGGCTATCGAACGTTGACCACCAAGCCCGGTTCCGATATACTGATAACAGATTGGCGGTTCCGGCGCAGACGCGCTGCAAGAGCACCAGCAGGAGGGTAGGAATGCATATTGAGGTAGTGGCCCGGCATATGTCGATGTCTGATGATGAGCGACGCCATGCCGAGGGTGAGGCCGAGAAGCTCGGCAAGTTCTTCGACGGGGTGAACGAAATCAAGCTGACTTTTGATCGGGAGCACGACGACGTCAAAGCCGAGGTCGTGTGCTTGGTGAGCGGCGGGAAGACGTTGGTCGCCCATGCCAACGGCGACACGGTTCACGAATCCCTGGAATTCGCGTCCGACAGCATGGCTCGACAGATTAAGAAGCACAAGGCCAAATTGCGCGACCATCGTCTGCACGGTGAGCCGGGTCAGGCCGCCGAGGCCGCCGAGGATGATGATTTGGTGGACGAGATGCCCGACGACGAGGCTCCGGACGACAAGGCCAGGGCGGAGGTCTGAGACCTTACGGGAGAACGCGATGCGCTTGGGCGATTTTATTCTGGAAGAGGCGATTACCGGGGAACTAAGCTCGCAGGCCAAAGGCGAGGTCTTGGCCGAGATGGTCAACACCATCGTCGAGGCGGGCTGTCTTGCTCCTCAGGATGCCGAGTCCGTCGTCGAGGCGCTCCGGCAGCGCGAGGAGATCGGCAGCACCGGGATCGGGCACGGCGTTGCTATTCCCCATGCGAAGCATCCCGCCGTACGGCGGCTTTTGGGGGCCTACGCCCATAGCTCTGTCGGCGTGAATTACGAATCGCTCGATGGTAAACCGGTCAAGTCCATTTTTCTGGTCCTGTGGCCGGATGGCGTGATTGGCCCGCACCTTGAAGCCATCGCCCAAATCAGCCAGATCCTGCGTCGCGGGGATTTGCTGGATCTGTTGAAGGGGACCGGAGACCGCAAGCAGATCGTGGAGCTTCTGGCCCGGGCCGATCGGGAAACCGAGGGGTAAATGACGAGCATGCCTGAACGCAGCGTGGAGATTCCGGTGAACCGGAAGGAGGCTCTGCACCTTCGTCCGATGCATGCCCTCGCTGAACGAGCGGTTGGCTTCAAGGCCAAGTTGATCGTTGAGCGCGGCGGCAAGCGGGCCGATGCCAAGAGCATCATTGAGATGATGATGCTCGCCCCGGAAACCGGGCCGCTGATGCTCCACGCCGACGGGGATGATGCCGAACAAGCGATTGAGGAACTGTCCGAACTGCTGAACCGAGTGCTCAACGAGGCCTGATCGGTGGAAGTCTTCAACGGAATCGGAGTGTCGCGCGGTGTGGCGTTTGGGCCGGTGCTGGTGGTGGAGAGCGACCGGACACCGGTGCGGCGGCGAGAGATTCAGCCGGACCAAGCCGACGCCGAGGTGAATCGCTACGAGGAAGCGGTCGCGGTCGCCATTGAGGGCATTAAAGAAGATCAACGCCGCCTGGCCCCGAAGCTTGGCGAAGAATATGTTGCCATCTTCGACACCCATATCCGCATGCTCGACGACCGTCGGCTCTGCGATGATATTATCGATCGCATCCGCATCGACCACATGGCCGCCGAGGCCGCCATCGACACCGTAATCAAAAAATATATCCAGCGCCTTTTTGAAGACAAGAGCACGGCGCGCTGGGTCTCGGATATGAACGATATCCAGAGCCGCCTGCATCGCGTGCTGCTGGGCCGCAGCACCGGCGACCTTCGGGAGCTGTCGGAGCCGGTGATCATCGTTGCCGAAGATTTGACCCCCTCCCAGACCATCGGCTTCGAGCGCGACAAAGTGCTGGCCTTTGCGATGGAGGAGGGCGGAACCACCTCGCATACCACGATTATCGCCAATGCCCTGGGCATCCCCGCGGTGGTCGGATTGCGCGGCTTGACCGCTGCCGTCCAGGCGGGTGATCAAGTCATCGTGGACGGTGGTAAAGGGGTGGTGTTCATCAACCCCGACGAGCAATCGCGCGAGCAATATGTCCGCATCAAGGACCATCTCGCCGATTCGGACCGTCGCCTGCTCGACGAATTGCACGCCTTGCCGGCGGAAACGCTGGACGGTCGCCGGGTGAGCCTCTTTGCCAATATCGAGTTTCCCCACGAGGTCGAGGTCGCGATTGAAAGCGGTGCGGAGGGCATCGGCCTGTACCGAACCGAATATCTCTACCTCGAAAAGGGCCGGGAACCGACGGAGGAAGAGCATTTCGAGGCGTACAAGGCCACCGCCGAAGGGGTCTGGCCGCGCCCGGTGGTGATTCGAACCTTCGATCTCGGCGCCGACAAGGCCGCCGAGACCGCCGACGGGGCCGCCTCCGCCGAGCGCAATCCCTTCCTCGGCTGCCGTTCCATTCGCATGTGCTTCGAGCGGCTGCCGATGTTCAAGACCCAATTGCGCGCTATCCTTCGGGCTTCCGTGTTTGGCTACGTTAAGATTCTAATCCCGATGATCAGCTCCCTTGATGAAGTCCATCGGGTGAAGACGGTCCTTCAGGAGGTGCGGGACGACTTGGACGCCGACGGCATCGCCTACGAACGCGATGTTGAGGTGGGCATCATGGTGGAAGTGCCGAGCACTGCGGTGATGGCCGATTCCTTTGCTTACGAGGTGGATTTCTTCTCCATCGGCACCAACGATTTGATCCAATACACGCTGGCCGTGGATCGCGGCAATCCGACCATCTCCCATTTGTTCCAGCCGGCTCATCCGGCGGTGATCAAGCTGATTAAGAACACCATCGAGGCAGGGGACAGTGCCGGGATTCCTGTGGCGATGTGCGGCCAGATGTCCGGCGACCTCTCTTACCTGCTTCTCCTGTTGGGGCTTGGCCTGCGTCAGTTCAGCACCAGCCCGAAAGTATTGCCCGAGCTTAAGCGGGCCATTCGAATGATCCGTTTTGAGGATGCTCGCGAGATCGCCGTGCATGTGATGAAAGAGGCGAATATTGAGCGCGCCTTGGATATTCTTCGCACTGGTCGGAGCGAACTTATCGGCGATGAATAGGGCACCGTAGCTCTTGTATCTGCCGGGTGAAGTCGCTACAATAAGAGCGTCACGAGCCAGAGTGGCGGAATTGGCAGACGCGCGGGATTCAAAATCCCGTGTTCTTTTAGAACGTGTGGGTTCGACTCCCTCCTCTGGCACCATAACCGAAGAGCTTTGTGCTGCCCCGTCGTCAGGCGGGTTGGCAAAGGCCGTGGTGACGACACGGCTTCCGAACCCGCGATCCGAGGTGTGGGTTGGCCATGGCATCCTCCGAAAAGACCCGAACGGTGTTTGTGCCGGAAGGATTCAGCGACTTTACATGCGAGCACTGTGGGCAATGTTGCTTTCTGCCCAGACCCCTTGAGATATCGTCCGCCAAATACAAACCCCTGGTTCGCTTGTTGAACGATCACGAGTTTCAGTATCCGACTCGAGACGCCGTATCGCGGGACGAATACGATTTGGACGGCCCGGCAACATTAGCCATGGTCGGCGAGCAGTGCGTGTTTCTGACCGACCAGGGCGGCTGCCATCTCTGCGAGCTTGGTGCTCCGGAGTTGCGCCCCACGTGGTGTATTACCTTTCCGGTCGCACCGCTGACGACGCCGCGTGGCGTCAACTATAACATCAGCTTCGCCTGCCCTCAAACCGCGAAGATGCTGAAGGCCAAGGCCCCTTTGGACATTCTGGTGATGCAGATCGAAGGGCCTCCGCTGCCGGGAGCGCAGCGCCCCTATAGCAGCCGGCATCGTATTCCCGTGGCGGCCGGCCTCCCCAAGCTCGATTGGCCGGCCTTCCGTCTGACCGAGGGGCTTTTGCTGGCGGTGGCGCGTGACTGGAAGATCAAAACCACTGACCGCTTGGTATTGATGCCGATCATGCTTGACTATCTGCTGCGCGATGACGGCGGCTCACACTCCGGCGACCGGCTCCGCGAGCGCGTTCGGAGCGTTGGCGAGCATATCGGCGAACTGTTGGCTGCGGCGCAGGCAGTGCCGGGCGATGCCATAGCTCATTACGAGATGCTTTCCGGCCTTCTCAGCCGTCGCATCGGACTGCGCAACAAGTCGCCACTTCGTCAGGCCGTGGATGCGGCGATGCGCAAAGTCCGTGAACACCGCTCGCAAAGCAGCCCGGTCGAAATGGGCGATGCCTTGCAGCAGCTTTACTCGCGGCATTACAAGCCCCGTGCCTCTCGGATCGAACATGTGCTTGGGAACTACATTATCTGCCGTCTGTTCGCCAGCACCGAGATGCTCAGCGGTGGTGTGTACAAGGGCGTTTACGTGGTGGCCTACCTCACGGCACTGATCCGATTCTTCGCCACCACCACGGCTGCGCAGCAAGACCGGGCTGTGAATCTGGAGGACATGCTCGACGCTGTGGTAACCGTTGAAAAGGTTTTTAGCCAGGGGCGCAATACGTTTGACTTTCTGGACGGCGACGCCGAGCAGCAACGCATGCTTGATCCGGCCTACGCTGCTGCCATCGCTCGCCTATGAGCGCTGCCGGCTGATTCTCCAAAACTGCGCGAGGTGCCGATTGGGGTTGTTGTGTTCCAGGCGAAGGCGGCTTTGGGTTGTTCTCCTGCCTGCGATGGTCGTGCCTTGCCTGAGCTCGCTCTTCTATTTTGTGTGGTTCAGTGATGAGCCGCTGGCCCGTGTGGTTTACGGGGCGACCAAACTCTTCACCCTGGTTTGGCCGGTGATTGCCACGCTGTGGATTCTTGGGGCCACGTGGCCGCGTTTGCGCCTGACTGACCGGCGGCATCTTCGTGCGATTCCCGCCGGGTTGCTGACCGGCGGTGCGATTGTGGCATTGATGTTTGCCCTGATGCTCACCCCTTTGGGCGATGTGGTACGGGGCAGTTCGGGGGCCATCCGGTCGAAGGCGGAGGCCTTGGGGATTCTGGAGCATTACTGGCTGTTTGCGATCTTTCTTTCGCTTATCCATTCGTTGATTGAGGAGTATTACTGGCGCTGGTTTGTGTTTGGCCGTCTGGCCGAGGCGGTGCCTGTTGCGGCAGCACATGGCCTGGCCGGTGTGGCCTTTGCGGCTCATCACGTGGTGGTGGCTACCCAGTTTTTCCCGTTGGGGTGGGGCGTTGCTTTGGGGGCGAGCGTTGGGCTGGGCGGTGTTATCTGGAGC
>CAZBCO010000130.1:0-5383 GCA_964490295.1 uncultured Planctomycetota bacterium | reverse complement strand
ACCCTTGTATGCACTTCTTCGAGACCCTGCACCAGCGGGCCGCTGAGAACCCGAAAATCGTGGTGCTTCCGGAATTGCCGGTTGAGGCGGCCAAGGTGGGTGACGGACCGATGGCCGAGGCGGCGCGGCTCGCCAGCGAGGCGGGAGAAGCCAGAATCATCCCTCTCTCACGCGAGAGGATCCAAGACTCCGGAAAACTCAACGAATTCGTCGAGCGCTACCGCGAGGTGCGCGGCCTGCTCAAAAGCAAACGGGATATGGTCCACCGCCTGGTCAGCAAGCCCAACGTCTTTGCTGTGGGGATGGTGCGGCTGGGCTATGCCCACGGGATGATTTCCGGGAAGTATACCCAGTCCTATAATGTGATGGCGGCAGTGAACGCCCTGATGCAGCACGAACCGGGTAAAATCGCCTCAACCCTGTTCTTCTGCGAACCGCCCGAAGCCTATCCCGTCTTCCGCCTGCTGGCTATCGCCGATGTGGTGGTCAACCCCTATCCCAGCTCCGAGCAGATCGCGTCCATCGCCGAGACCTCCTGCGAGACCTTTCAGGCCCTGACCGGCCTGGAGCCGCGCGCCGCGATTCTCTCGTATTCCACCGGCACGTCGGGGCGCGGCGAGCTGGTCGACCGCATCCACGCCGCCGTGGCGGCCTATCAACGGCGCGGACGGCCCTGGTTCGTTTACGGCCCGTGCCAGTTCGACGCCGCGATCAATCCCGCGGTCGCCCGGAACAAGCGGGGGTGCCCCTTTACCGACGCGCCCGCGAACATCATCATCGGCCCGACGCTCGACGTGGCCAACAACATGTACAAAGCGACCCAGTGGCTGATTCCCGGAGCGCGAACGATGCTCTGCTCGCAAGGCGTGGCTCTCCCGGTCGATGACCTCTCGCGCGGCGACGATGCCCAGGCCATTCACAACGTCATCGCCGCCAATGTCTGCAAGGCCCAGGCCGCCGAAGCTGCCGGGAAATACCCCCAGCCCATCGACGAGTGCTTCCTCAATCTATAAACAGTGTGCCGGGTTTTAGACGAGATAGGGTGCTCCCCCTCGTACTCGCCACTCGCACGCGCCCGCTCACCTCAGTTCCCCATGCCTCATAATCCGCGCGGCACACGGCTTCTCGGTGCGTAGATCAAGGAAGACGCCGACAGCGCCCTGGGGGTCGAGCAGGAAGAGCGGCAGATTGGCCTTCTCCGTCGAATCCCGCTCAGCGTCCAGCACCAAGGCTTGTTCCGCGTTCTTATCCTGATCTTCGGGGGCGACGGACAGCTTGCCGGGCGCGAGGGCCGCGCCCACGCGCATCGCCTTCTTGGGCTGGAGCCAGCGCAGCGTCGGCTTAGCCTTCCCGCTGGGGAACGGCGTGAACCAGGCGATGGAGAACTCGTCCTCGTCTTCTTCGGTCTCGGCGGCGTTGCCGTAGAGCGCCTCGCCGTCGGCATCCCAGCGAGCCATTCCTCCGAGCGTCATGTCGGGATCAAGATACAGAGCGGGGCTCTCGGCGTCCTTGCCGGTGCGCAGATCAAGCGCCCACAGGCGGAACTCCGGTTCGTTGTCTTCGCCCGGCTTTATTCGGATAACGATGCCGCCCAACCGGTGGCGTTGGGGTGACATCCCAAGACCCCAAATCATGCCGTTCGCCTCGCGTACCACCGCGACGGCCCGCCCGGTCTTCGGGTCGTACTTTCGTATCACGCTTTGAAGGCCCTTGTTCCTGTTCGCGTCTTCGGGATTGGTGCAATCGGCATAATATACGGCCCCGTCCGCATCGAAATACGCTCCCAAAGTGACTGCGAGTTCGCGCGGCAGTTCTGTGGTGCGCCCGGTCTTCACCTCGCAGAGCGCCATTCGGAATTGGTCGGCGTTGTCCTTCGGGGCAGTCACCACGGCGATCTGTGTCCCGTCCGGCGACCACACCCCGTGGCCCAGGCCAAACAAGAAGACATCTTTCTCGCGAACGGTGCTGGTGAATACCAGGCGCTTGCCTTTCCCATCCATACCCATCGTCATATAGCGGACAGTCCTTCCCGCCGACTCGACCCACAACAGGGTTTTCCCATCGGGCGACAGGCTGACCGGTGTCTTTCCCATCAGACGGAGATCATCCAGCGCGACCGGGTCGGCGAACTCGAACCGCACCGCCGGAGCGGGCAGGCCGGGGTTTATCGGCTTCGCATAGACCAGAGCGGACATCAGCGCCAAAATCCCACCGGCGACAATCATCATCGGCTGGTTCATTGCTTCCCTTTCGGGGTTCGAGAGTGTTGTTTTTCTTCGGCGCGCGAGACCAGCATCCGCCGGTTTTTCGGGTCGAGTTTGAAATGGTCTAGGAAGTTTCGCTCGATTTGCTTGCGAATTTGGTTGGCGGTGGCGAACTTGTCCCGTTCGATCGTTACCTGCCCCCCGGCCAGCATCTCGTGCCCGCCGCCGGAACCCAGCTCCGCGACAATCTTGCTCATCACCTCGTCGGCCCCGCCGTCGCGCACCTCGGTGCGCAGCGACAGATACAGCGTTCCCTTGTGCAGCCCCTGGCACAAGGCCCAGTCGGCCTCATCCAGCCGCACCAGCAGGTCGGCGATCTCGCCGGTCATATCCGGGTTGATCATCCGCCCCAGCCAGCAGATGGCGACGTTGCCGTAGGTGCGCGCGTCGCGCAACGCTCGCGACACAGAGGTGAAATACTCGCGCGGCTCTTGTTCGTTCTCGATGCGAGAGAGCAGGCGCTTGTTGGCCAGAGGGTAGAGCCGGGTAAAGGCCGCGATATCCGCGTCGCTGGTGGCCCGGCCAAAGTCCTGGGTGTCGGACTGGATGCCATAGACCAAGGCGGTCGCCAGCGGGGTGGGGGGGGTGATGCCCGCGGCTTCAAGATATTCGGCGAGAATCGTGGAGGTCGAGCCGTACTTGGGGCGGATGTCGGCCAACGCGACGCCGGTCATCCGGCTCGCCCGTTCATGATGGTCGATAACGATGTCTGCGTCGGCGGGGGTGTCCACGGGGTTGTTGCCGAACCCCGGCTGGCTGTCCACCATCGCGATCAGGTCAAACTTGTCAAACGGCGTGTCGCGGGCCTGGCGCAGGGTGCATCCCAGGTAGCGCAGCATGCTGCGGTTCTCGGCCCGGCCGACCATGCCGCTGTGTGCAACGGTCACCTCGACCCCGGCGATTTCCTTCAGCAACAGCCGCAGCGCGGCTGCACTGGCGATGGCATCCGGGTCGGGGTTGTTCTGTAGCAGAACCAGCGCCCGGCTCCGGCCCTTCACGAGGTGCCGGAGCCGGTCCAACTGCTGTTTGGGCGTGGGCTTGCTGGGCAAGCACTACTCCTCGACAATGGCCTCGACGGGACACTCGCCGATGCAGGTCCCGCACTCGGTGCATTTGTCCGGATCGATGACGGCCTTGCCATCGACCATCGAGATCGCTTCCACCGGGCACACCGGCACGCACGATTCACAACCCACGCAATCATCCGCAACGACTTTAACCATGTTCCATTCCTCCAAGAAAAAATAAACACCAAACCACCAAGGAGTTACATTCCGCCTTGGGAGCCGCCGGACGTGGCCGCCGCCTCCTGGTCAAGGCGATCCTGCTCCTCACACAGCCAGGCCAGCGTATGCCGGTCCAGCAACTCGTTCAAGACCTCCGAGGCCTTGACCCACAAATCATGCGTGGCACAATGGCCGACCTTGGAGCACGTGGCCGGATCGTCCACACAATGCACCGGCCCCAGCGGGCCTTCCACGGCGCGCACGATCTGCCCCACGGTCACCTGATCCGGCTCCCGCAGCAAGACATAGCCGCCCCTGCTGCCCCGCGTCCCTTCGACAATCCGCGCCCGGCGCAGCCGCGCGAAGATATGTTCGAGATAGCGCTTCGAGATGAGTTGTTTCTCTGCGATCCGGTCGATAGACAAGCTGGGGCCACCGTAGTGGCGGGCCAGCTCGATCATTGCCCGGCACGCATAACGCCCTCGTGTTGATAACTTCATAACCAAGGCCTCCATCAAAACCGCTGCAACTACTGTGAATTGTAGGCGATACTTTTGCCCGCGTCAAGGTGAAAGCTCGCTGAAGCGCGCGGTTTGTCGCCCCCCGGTTCTCTCCGCCATCCCTTCCGATACTTGCAATTCCTCGTATCGTCCGGTAATATCACGCACATAATCTTTGGAGCCACAAGATGCCGGAATCTACGATGAATTCGCTGACGGCGAACTTTCTTGGCTATGCCCGCGATCTGGCGTTGAAGACCGGAGCACAGGCCATCCTGGTGTATGCCGATGTGTTTAAGAAGTCCGGCTCGTTGGAGCAGTTTCTCCAGGAGTGCTCCAAGGTGGAGGTGGTGCTGGCCACGCGCGACGCCGAGCTGTTCGAGGAGTGCAAGAACAAGCACACCCACGTGCTGATCGTCCCGCCCATTCGCCTGACGCGCTCCGGCCAGATCAAGATGGCTGTGCTGCTGGGATTCGCCGAGAGCATGTTCCGGCGCGGTGACAAAATTATCTGCCTCAGCGGTATTGCCGACAGCGGTGTGCTGGACACGGTGATGTATATGGAGACCGAGGGCGAGCTGGAGCTGTTCGCCTCGTCGCTCAACGAGCAGCTCACCGAGGGGGTGCGCCCCGAAGTGTTCGAGCGGCTGCTGCGCATCGCGGCCCTCGTTGCCGAGCTCGACCGCAAGGGCAAGCCGGTGGGCACCACTTTTGTCATCGGCGACCTCGACGAGGTGCTGAAGAACACGGAACAGATGATCTTCAACCCCTTCCAAGGCTATCCCCGCGAGTCGCGTAACGTGCTCGACCCCAAGCTGGAAGAGACCATCAAGGAGTTTGCGACCATCGACGGGGCGTTCATCATTGATTCCGACGGTACCCTGGAGCGGGGAGGAACCTACCTGCGCTCCACCGTGTCCGGTTCGGAGCTGCCGCGCGGCCTGGGGGCGCGCCATCAATCGGCTGCGGCAATTACCGCGGCAACGCGGGCCGTCGCGATTACCATCAGCGAATCGACCGGTAACGTGACCGTTTATCACGGCGGCAAACTGCTGATCGAAATTGAAAAACCCCACCCCGTTAGCGAGGCCGGCTCGAAAAACGAGTTATAGCAGGGGCCGCTGTCAGAACGGGGATGGTGCCGGTCTTGTTGAGGGCGGGACTTCAGAATGGCGAAATCGGATTGGCTTAAACTTGCGGTGTGTATTGTGTTGCCGATGCTGGTCGGCCTGACCGGCGGGATGTTCACCGAGAGCGGGCCGGACAGTTGGTACGCGGGCATTAAGAAGCCCTCGTTCAACCCACCCGGCTGGATATTCGGGCCGGTGTGGACCGCGCTTTACCTGATGATGGGCGTGGCGGCGTTTCTGATCTGGCGCAAGGGCTGGGAGCT
>CAZBCO010000129.1:0-3181 GCA_964490295.1 uncultured Planctomycetota bacterium | reverse complement strand
AAATTGGGGCAGTGACAGGTGGAGTTGTTCTTGCCGCCGAAGCCCAGGCCACCGTAGAACCACTCGGCCCCTTCCCACCAGGAGGCTCCCTGATGCCCGGAGCCGCGGTGGGTATCGACCGGGCGTTGCGGACGATTGCCCGGACGTAGAGGTACCGTTGCCTTGGTGGAGAGGATGCGGGCGTTGGGTTCGAACTTGATGAAGGAACCCGACATCGTGTCGAAGTAGCCTTCCCGCACCGCTTCGGTGGCCAGATAGAGCTTGTCATGACGGTCCATGAAGGCCCCGTGGACGTAACCCACGCCGCGCACCGCGTCTTCGTAGAGGACTTTGCCGTGCTTATCCCAAACACGGACCAGCGAATTCCCACCCCGTCCGGGGAAGATTTGCGGCGTCCAGAGCTTCACAGCGCTCGCCATCTGCTGGCGTCGTTGCTGCTCTCGGGCATCGGCCCGGCCGCCGAACTGAACCGCCCCGACGATATACCCCACCACCACATTCCCCTGCATGGAGACAGAGAAGCCCGGCTGGGGGTGGATCGAACCGGTTTCAATCGGGAGCGCCGCAATGCGGCCGCTGATCGCCTCGCCGTAGTCAAATGGCACCTCGCGCCATTGGTCGTTGCCCGCGATGGCAAAGCGCGCCACCGTTCGCGAGTTACGCAGATAGGCGTGGCCTTGCACATCAAAATACAGGCCGTTGGTCATAATGCTCATCGGCAGCTTCATGCCGCGGATCTTGCCGGTGTCGGGCCGGACTACCGTGGCGCTCGTTTCCGAGGATACATACAATTCACCGGTATCCGGGCGAACGGTCATCGGGGTATTCCCATAACCATACCAAAGGCCCGCCCCGGTGAAATTTTTCACCGATTCCAAGGTCCCCTTTTTCTGGTTGATACGATAGACCCGGATCGGGTCCTTATTGTCCCGGATGATCCAGATGTTGACACCGTCCTTGTCGTCCGCCCAGGGGTCGATGGTTGCTCGGAACTCTCGGCCCTGAAGTTGGTCGCCGCCGTAGCGCCCCCGGCGCGATTGGTCCGGAATGGGGAGCAGATATTTGCCCTTCAGCTCCGGCTTGTCGAACGGGCCAAAGTGATACAAACAGGCGACGCGTTTCCGCTGCCCGCCCTTCCGGAAGACATAGCAATCCAAGTACCAGGAGAAGACATAGATGTCGCCGTTGCGCGGGTTGATCACCACTTCCGCCGGCAGGCTCTCGTGTCCATCCGGGATCGGAAGGTTTTTGAGGTGCTTGCCCGACGGCTCGAAAATCTGAACACGGTCGTTATACCGGTCTGCCACATAGACGCGGCCCTGGGGGTCCACCGCCACCGAGGTGGGCGAGCGGAACTGGCCGTTACCCTCCCCCCCTTGCTTGGGGTCAGCGCTCAGCACCCCGACGAACGGCTCCATCTTCTTCCCCTTTTCGAAGTCAATGCGAGCCACGCCCTGTATCCAAACCAGGCGCCAGTTGGGCCTCCAGCCGTCGCGGTTGAACCCTGTAATGTAAAGGGTCTTGCCGTCGGGGCTGAGGGCGGCGCTTCGGGGCAACATCGAGCCGAAACTCGTGGACGGCCCTTCCAGCGGCAGCCCGCCGGTCATTCCGTCGGTCGCCAGCCGGTTCAACCGGTACCCGACCAGAGCAACTCGCCCGTTGTGCACCGCCATCGCTGTGGCCGCCATCCCGAACAACTGACTCAAATAAGGACCCGATGTGTTGGTGCCGGACGTCAACAGCGTCGATTGATAGTTTCCGCCCTTCAATGGAAGCGTCTGACCGGTTTGCGGGAACTTATGGATCTTCACGCCAATCAGCTTGTCCAGGTTATCGGGAGCAAACGGATAGAGAGCCCGCACGTAGTTGGCACGGTGGTCAAACAGGCGCAAATGGTCGAACATACTGCCGTCGAACACATACACCCCCTCCGGCTGTGCCACAAAAGGGGCCGGGGCGTTGAGGGTTGGGAACGCCCCGTCGTTCGATACGCGCCGGTGCGGGCTCCAGAAGAACTGCCGCTCGAACCGCTGCTTCAGCCCCAGCGAGACGCGAATGACCACGTTGTCTGTATCATCGTAATACTTGCCCAAATCATCTTTGCTGTCCCAAACCAAGGTCTGATCAAGCGAATCCTTTTGGAACGGCGGCGGGGCGTTTTTACCCAAGACGCCGCTGGCCAGATGGCGGATGATCTTGCCTTGAGCGTCCTCGATGGCCACGGTCGCATCGCTGAATGACTTGGCCTTGAACCGAATGGTCACCCGATCCCCCTGGCGCGTTACCGTAGGCTTTTCGGCAAATTCATACGGCCCCTGCCGTTTGACGCGAAACTCTTCCTCCATCGTCGAGGGGGCGGCCTGCGTAATCGCCCCGGCCATAAAGGCCGGCAAAGCAAAAAACAAGACGGATATCCTGAGGACAAACATATTCTGACTCCATTCCAACATGGCCAGCCTTACTCCTCTTTCAAAATCTATTAGACTCGAAAACGCAGCAAAAGACAAGCCGATAGCCTTCAGGCGAGTTACCTATACCCACGACGGACGAACTGCCTGTCATCGAAAAAAAACAACGTATCAAGTTTTTGCAGTAAAATAGCTACGCGCAGACTTCTTTTATTCGTTATAATACAAGTAATAGCAACGAGGATACTGCGCCCGGCCGGGCGTGTTCGGGGCGGCCTGAAGTCCGTTTGATGTTGACCGCACTCTCCGGCCCACCGGCATGGTGCAGCCCCATCTTCCGAGGAGGTATTTGCAATGCGACGTCGTTGGGTTGGTCGGCGTGCCGGGGCTTCCCAGGCCTTCACCCTGATCGAAATGCTGGTGGTGATTTCGATCATCATGATTCTCGCCGGAATTCTGCTGCCACAACTCAGCGGAGCCAGGGAACAGGCCCGCAAGACCAAATGCATGAGCAACTTGCGTCAGATCGGACTGGCGCTGACCATTTATGCCAACCAGTACGGAGAAGGCGTCGCCTCGTTTCCGCCCTGGATTACGCTGCTGGCCGAGACGGGCGGCAAACAACCCTACATTCAAGACCTGAGGGTGTTCATCTGCCCCGTCGATGGAAGCGAGGGAGCGGAGGGAGGACGCCCGGATAATGCCAAAGAACCCGGCGGGGCACTTATCAAGCAGTTCGAAATGGCCGACATCGACGCCCACTCCGGCCCGCG
>CAZBCO010000128.1:0-9078 GCA_964490295.1 uncultured Planctomycetota bacterium | reverse complement strand
AGCCGCCGCACCTGCGGCAGGGAGTCCCGCACGGTCTGCTCGTCGCCGGTCCACATCCAATAATCGTGCAGCATCCAGACCCAGAGCAGGCGGTAGCTGGTATGGAACATCGCTGTGTCGTGCTGCTGCATGTAAAGCTGCGTGCGTTCGAGGTCGGCCCGCGTGAGGGCATGTTCGCCGAAGGCATAGGCGTCGATGGCGGCCTCGATCAGATAGTCCCCGTGATCGCCCAGAGACTCCTGATGGTTGGGCGAATCGAGATGAATCCCCTGGCGGCAGAGTTGCTCGCCCCAGCGGCAAACCGGCCAGAGCTGGTTGAGCATCGGCTCGCTGCACTCGAATCGTCCGCGCAGCTCGGCGGGCATGGTGGTGCCGTTGATGGCCAGCCGCTCCAGGCGCAGCGGGCAGCCCCCGGCGGGGATGTCGACGCGAACCCGCAGGCAGCGGGCGCTGAAGTATCGAGCCGATTCGAATGCCAACGGCTTCTCATCCAGCACGATCACCTGCCGTGTCAGCTCGTGATCCTCGCGTCCGGGAATCTCCTGGCAGGCGATTTCGATCAGCGTGCCGGAGCTGCCCCCGGCGATGACCTGAAGATGGCCCGCCCAAGTGCCGTCGAACAGCGCGAAAAAGGTCAACGGGGCACCGGGCTGCACGACCGTTGGCCGGTCGTCATCGGCCAACAAACTCTGGGGCGATTCCACGCGGTCTTGGTGCTCGTCAAAGGGTACGACGACCTTCGTGGGCCGTATCAGAATTTCAGCGGGGGGCGAGAGCCGATTGGGCCGAAGATTCCAGGGCTGCTCGTCGGGCGGCCCCAGCACACGGGCCGGCGTCCAGTGCGTCGCGGCAGCGAGCCGTCCACATTCCCAACGGCCGGAGCCTGACCAACCTTCATCCAGCGAGCAGGCTTCCCAACCCGTTCCCGTCGCGGCCAACACGGAGCAGTCGGCGGCGTCGATCAGATCGAAGAGAAACCCGCACTGCCCCAGGGAGAACTCCGCCTGGGTCTCCGGCCCGCCGATGACCTCGGCCTCGATATGGTTCTTGCCGCGTCGCAGGGTGGCGGTGACATCGACCACCTCGTAGAACCACCAGGCCGGCGGAGCCGTCTCGCGGAACGCCCCGCCAATCTCCAGCGGCCCACGTGAGACCAGCCGCCTGTTCACCCACAGGCGATAACGGCAGTCGGCGGTCACGCGCGCCAAGGCACGCTCCGGCAGGCCTTCCAAGTTAAACTGATGACGGAAGCGTACCAGCGCATGGCGGTGCTCGGCGCGGTCGGCGTAGAGGCTGGTGTGCCAGGTGATGTCGGCTTCGGGGGCAATCCACTGGCCCTCCCAGGGGGCTTCGGCCACGGTCTGATAGGCCGCATCACGGACCAATGGCGGGCAATGCACACCGAAGGGTTGCAACTCCGGTGGATGTCCGGGATAAGGAATCGGGCCAAGTTCAGGATGGGAAGCAGGCATCGCCAAAACCCTCAGGTTGCAGTTGCCGAACCGTCGCTCATATCGCGACGATGATTGTCCGGAAAGCACTACACCCTGTCAAGCTCCAAGCGGCCCCCTGGGCCATGGCAATGCGGCCAAATGACGCGTCGTTCCCGCCAGCCCCCTTACAGCACGGTAGAATCAGCTCTTACGCTCCAACACGGTGATGCGCGCGTCGAGGATGCGCACCCACTCTTCAAGTGCGGCGGAGCGCTGCTCGTGCAGCTTCAGGAGCCGCCGCACGTGTTCGCTGTCCTCGGCATTGGCCGGAGTTTTGAGCTTCTCCACAAGACGACGAGCCTTCTCCGAAGCATTGGTGGTGGCTTCGGAAAGGGTGGCGATCCGCTCGGCCGTCGCCCCACTACCGCCGCCCTTGGTTCCGAAGAGGAACCATTCGACCGATTCGCCGGTCAATTCGGCGGCGGCGATAAGCAAGCCGAGGGTCACTTTCTGCCGCTTCTTCAGGTTGGAGATGGCGGCGGAAGTCAGCCCCAGCCTCCTGGCGAGGTCCACCTGACGGGGCACGGCCTCGAATATCCGACGGCTGGCAGCCGCCTCATCAAATCTGCGTTCCATTGTGTCTCATCCTAAAAAGGGCTGAAGAATCATTTGACAATCACTAACCGATGGTGTATAGAAAGGATAGTAAGGTTTAGCGGCGCGAGGATACACTTGTCTCATCTTAGGGGAAAAGAAGATGGAATGGGAAGACCTCAAGGGTTTATTGATCCAGAAGAACATGAGTGTCACCGAGTTGGCCAAGATGCTTAAGTGCGCCAGGCCGTCCATATACCTCGCTTTTTCTGAACGTAATCGACCGGGAGTCATGAAGAAGATCGAGGAGTTTTACAACGAACAGGCCGCCGATTCACCGTTGTAACATAGGTTGCTCCGAGCGTGACTTCTTAGCGTCACGCACCAAGATCCGAAACCTCCGACGGCATATCACATAGACCACAAAACGCTTTCTCGCGCCCCCCTTCTAAAAAGAGGGGGCGGTGCGGTGGTGAGCGGCGCGAGCTCCGTGGAAGCCTCAGGGGGAGTGGCCAAGACTTCCGGGGGTGGAGCTACTTCCCACAGGCCGGGCGGACTAAGTTTGTGGCGGACAAAAAGGGGCAAGGGAAGCCCGCCGGCCTGTGGGTGGCAAACCACCGCACCGTATATTTACATAGCACATTCCGTGCCATGATACAACCGATTGTCAAAAACTTTTCCGGTTTCTCTGCAACTGATGCTAATGATATAGCTTCCAGACCAAGAAGTCAAGGCCCAATGTAACACTTTTTCATGCTCGGCACAATAACTGTGGAGTTTACCCACATTAGGTATGGATTTTTTCCTTACTTTTTATCGTTAGCCGTTCTTTTGAATGGCATCAAAAACCCATTTCCTCGTCTTGATTCACTTGCCATGCCCAACCCGGCTGCCACGCCAATTTCAACCCAACGGTGTTTCATCACCCCTCTTCTTGACACCTGCGCTCCGCGTTGCTATAGTCGCAGGAAATAGCGGGCCGCGCTGCATACCCGATTTTTGATGTACCGAGCCTGGCATGATCCCGACGCTTATTGAGCCGATGCCGCGCTGATCGCTCGCCGTTTTCCGAGGGTTCCCATTGGCCGAGAAACCGCTTCGCGAAACGCCGATGATGCAGCAGTATCTTCGCATCAAGGCGGAGCACCAGGACGCTATCCTGATGTTCCGGATGGGCGACTTTTTCGAGATGTTCTTCGATGACGCGGTCACCGCCTCGCGCGTGTTGGGCCTGACGCTCACCGCGCGGTCGAAGGAAAAGGGCGAGAAGATTCCCCTGGCCGGTGTGCCGCATCACTCGGTCGATGGTTACATCAAAAAGCTGATCCTCGCCGGCCATCGTGTGGCCGTCTGTGATCAGTTGGAAGACCCGAAGCAGGCCAAGGGCATCGTCGACCGGGGCGTCACGCGGGTGATCACCGCCGGGACGCTGACCGACGACCTGCTGCCCGATCCGCGAGCCAGCAACTACCTCGCGGCCATCTATCCCCATAAGAAGGCTTGCGGGCTGGCCTGGGTGGACCTCTCCACCGGGCGCTTTTTTGTCGAGGAGGTGCCGCCCGCCCGCCTGGGCGACGAGCTGACCCGCATTGGCCCGGCCGAATGCCTCTGCCCGGAATCGCTGGCTTCCAAAGACCCGCGTCTGGCACGCGAGCTGAGCCACAGCACCACGGTCGAGATGCGGCCCGAATGGGTTTTCGAGAAGCGCAACGCGGTCAAGACGCTGCATAAGCACTTCGAGGTCGAATCGCTCGACGGGTTCGGCATCGGCGACCTGGGCACGGGCCTGAGCGCCGCGGGGGCGGTAATCGACTACCTCAACGAGACCCAGCGCACCTCGCTGGCTCACATCGACCGCATCGAGCGGTTCGTCGATTCGCAGCACCTGCTCATCGACCGGTCGGCCCAGTTCAGCCTGGAACTGGTGCAAACCATGCGGGGCCGCGACCGGCGCGGCAGCCTGCTCGGCGTGCTGGACCAGTCTGTCACCACGATGGGCGCCCGGCTGATGTACGACTGGCTGCTCTCGCCGTTGCGCGATGCGGAGCCGATCAATCGCCGCCAGGAAGCCGTCGCCGAGTTTGTTGAAGACCCCGACCTGCGGGAGCACGTCCGCGCCCTGCTCGACCGGATGTACGACATCGAGCGGATCGCCTCGAAAATCAGCACCGGCCGGGCCAATGCCCGCGATCTGGTCGCCCTGCGGCAATCGGCCCAGATGCTGCCCGCCCTGCGGCAGTTGATCGATGACCGGGAGCCGGAGGCACTCCGCTCGCTCGCCCGGCAGATCGACCCGCTCAGCGACCTGGTCGCGCTGGTTGCCCGCTCACTGGCCGACGAGCCGCCCGTCGCGGTCCGCGAGGGCGGGATGATCCGCACCGGTTACAATGCCGAGCTCGACCAGCTTCGCTCGATGCGACGCGACGGGCAGGACTGGCTGGCCCGATACCAGGCCGACGAGGCCCGTCGCACCGGCATCGACACGCTCAAGGTCGGCTTCAACAGCGTGTTCGGCTACTACATCGAAATCACCCACGCCAACACGGCCAAGGTGCCGGACAACTACACCCGCAAGCAGACGCTGAAGAACGCCGAGCGCTACATCACCCCGGAGCTGAAGGAATACGAGACCAAGATTCTGACCGCCGGGGAAAAGGCCGACCAGATGGAGTACGACCTGTTCATCGAGCTGCGCGAGACCATCGCCGCCGAGGTACATCGCATCCTTGCGGTGGCCCGGGCTGTCGCCCAGATCGACGTGCTCGCCGCTCTGGCCCACGTCGCCGCCGAACGCCGCTACTGCCGCCCCAGGGTCGACGACTCGCATAAGCTGCTCATCCAAGACGGCCGCCACCCGGTGCTGGAGCAGATGCTGGACGGCGAGGCCTTTGTCCCCAACGACTCGATGCTCGACGGCGAAGAGCAGACCATCGCCATCATCACCGGCCCGAACATGGCCGGCAAGTCCACCTACATCCGCCAGGTCGCGCTCATCGTGATTATGGCCCAGATGGGCGGGTTTGTCCCCGCCAAGGCCGCGGAAATCGGCGCCTGCGACCGCGTCTTCGCCCGCGTCGGCGCCTCCGACGAAATCTCCCGCGCCCAGAGTACCTTTATGGTGGAGATGACCGAGACGGCGAACATCCTCAACAACGCCACCGACCGCAGCCTGATCGTGCTGGACGAGGTGGGCCGGGGCACCAGCACCTACGACGGGGTGAGCATCGCCTGGGCGGTCACCGAATACATCCACGAGAAGATCGGGGCTCGCACCCTGTTCGCCACGCACTACCACGAGTTGACCGTGCTGGAGAGCATCCTCCCCCGCGCGCGGAACTACAACGTCGCGGTCCGCGAGTGGGAAGACGAAGTCATCTTCCTGCGCAAGATTATCGAGGGCGGCACCGACAAGAGCTACGGCGTCCACGTCGCCAAGCTCGCCGGCATCCCCAAATCGATCATTGAGCGCAGCAAGACCATCCTCACCCACCTCGAAGCCAGCAACCTGGACGACGACAACCGCCCCACCCTCGCCCCGGTCAAGGTGAAATCCAAGAAGCCTCACGAGATGCAGATCGCCCTGTTCCGCTCCCCGCACGAATCGACCATCGACACCCTCCGTAAACTCAACACCGAAACCCTCAGCCCCCTCGAGGCCCTGATGAAGCTGCAAAGCCTCAAGGAAGAAATCCTCCGGCGGGACAAGGGGAAGGAATAACTGCGATAAATCCAAGGTGGCGGGCAAACTGGTGGATGAAGGCCGCTCTTCGCTGTATAATCCGAACGATGAAAATCAGTGGACTTTCGCACTTTTGATGGGCAAGAAGTCCTCAACTAAAGACGCCGTTCCTGTCGATATAAAGGATTTGCAGGCCTTCTCTTCTCGGAGGAACGGCGATGCCTATGCTATTGACACTGGAGGCGATTCTCGAGCTTTTTACCGGCCTTCACGGGTCCCGGCGGGAAACTTTCTTTTTAAAACTGTGCCCACCAAAGCCCGGTGGAAGAAAACCACGACGCGACTTATTCACGCCCTTGCAAGGGCTGCATAATGTGCGAAAGTCCACCATTTTGAAACTGGCAAATAGTCAGGTTCGGAGTAGGATGGTGAGTATGCCCCTTGTCCCAAACGGCCTTTGCGGGCCTTTACAGGAGGCCCGGTTCTTCAATTGCGGATTATTTTGGACAGCAATGAATCCGCCTATCGTCTTTGTAATTACGAATTCCCTCCTTTAATGCCCACGCCCAAATCACGGCTTGATCAGCTCGATGCCCTTGACGACGCCGGCGACCGAGACGTGGTCGATGAACGCCGTGCCGCCGCCGGACTTCGTGACGAACACGGTAACCGGGCTGGGCTTGTCCGATGTCGTGAACCGGGCCGTGAGCAGACGCCAGCGCGCCGGTTTGTCGGCTTTCGCGCGGACGAGAATGGTCTCCCCGCCCCGAACTCCGATCTCGATGCTCGCGTCGCCTTTTGCTTTCACCCACGCGCTGATCTCGTAGACTTGGTTCGGCCAGAGGCCGTCGACCGTCTGCTCGACGCCGGTGTCCTTGTCGCCGGACAGCTCGAGGGCCCAACCGATGATGCTGTCGCGCTTCTGGTACGAGTTGACGATGCCATTGGGCTTGCCGAGGATGATCTTCGCCGTGCCCGCACCGGTCGGCTTCCACGGCCCCAACTGGCCGCGCCATTGAGCCCATTCGAACGAGCCGTGGCGGACGATGTTCCGCAACGGTGTGTCGGCAAGCTTGTAGACCGGATTCGGCGGATTCTTAAAATCGTGTCCGGCCCGCCAGTCCGGGTCGCTTTCGTCGTAGGCGCCGATTCCGGGCTTGTCGCCGGTGAGCCCCGGAACCACCATGCTCGGCTTCTCGCTGCGAAACTTGCGGAAGTTGCGAGCGTTCAGCGTATGGTTGGGGATGTTAACCAGGTTGTTCGCGGCCCGGATATGCGGGTGCGACGGGATGCCGCGGCAGGTTGCATTGTTGACGTAGGCGCAGGCGTACATCCAGTCCGTCCTCCACCGCCCCCAACTTCCCGAATCACCGAGCATCGTGTTGTTGACGACGACGTTGCGCATGCAGGGCTTGTTCAGCGTAATGTTGTGCCGCGCGATGTTCCAGATCACGTTGCGGTAGACGAAGTAGTCGGTCGAGAAGTTGTCGAGGTAGATGCCCATCGCATGGCCCCCAGAACGGTTGTCGTGGACCCAGTTATGGTGGAACTCGGTGCCGCCACCGTCCTGTCCGGCGATGTACGTGGCGCCCAGATCTTCCGCGATGCGGCCCATGCGGTACATGCGGTTGTACTGGATCACATGGGCTTGGCCGCCGGGTTGAATGCAATCACGTCCGGTATCGTGGAGCGTGTTGTGGCTAATCAGCATCTCCCAGCCCTGCATCTTGATCGGGGCGTCGTAGCAGCCGGTGAAGTCGGTGTGGTGGATGTGGCAGTTGATCACCGCTTGGCGGTATCCACGCAGAAAGATTCCGTTGCCCGCGGAGTAGGCGATCTCACTGTCGCGGATCGTGTTGTGATGGCCGGTCACCACGATGCCGAGAAGCTCGTTGAGCCCGAAGCCGGTGTCGCCGCCGCGAATGTGCGAAATCCACGTCGCCCGGATGTCCTTCACAAGGCAATGGGCGGCGTTTTCGAGCGTGAGCGTCGCCCCGTGAACCGCGAACCCGACCACGTGTACGTGCTCGCGGTCGTTCAGGTCGAACGCCTTCAACCGCCGCTTCGCCCGGACTGACAGCTTGTTGGGGTCGGCGTCCGGCTTCACGCAGAGGAGGAGCTTGCTGGCCTTCGCGTCAACCAGCCATTCGCCGGGCGCGTTCAGGTCGGCTCGGAGTCCGGTGACGTAGAAATATCCGCCGTTGCGGTGGCCGGGGCTCATGGAGGTCTCCAGCGAGCCGCCCGGCCACGTGGGCATCTCGAAACGGAGCGTCTTGCCGTTGGCGTCGCTGCCCGTGATGGGCGTGCTCCAGCTCGTATACTTAAAGCCGGCCATCACCCACAGTACGCCGCCCTTCCAGGCGTCGGCCGGTCGCGGCGGCAGATGATCGCAGTGCAGCAGGCCGTTCTTCGACTTGCGGCTGAACCGCATGCCCTCCCAGTCGAGCGGGTCGCCGTTCCTCTTGCTCGGCCAGCGGGCCTCGAAGCCGGGTTTGCCGTCGATGAAGACCTGGTTGAACTTGCCGAGGTCCCAGCCGAGGTTGGCACTCCAGACATCGCCCTTGTCGCGGGTCCAGCCGGTGACCGGGTCCGTGCCCTCGACCCGCGGCCGTTCGCCCGGCCAGTTGCGGAAGACGATGGGGGCGCCCGGTTTGCCGGACCGGGCCGGGCGGACGGTTTCGGGATATGACCCCGCGCGCACCATGCAGGTGTCGCCCGGTTTCATCAGTTCTGCCGCGCACTGAATTGTCGCGAACGGCTTCTCCCTCGTGCCGGGGTTCTGGTTATTCCCGTTCGGGGCCACGTAGTAGGTTGCCCCGAGGCTACTCGGGATGATCACAAGTTCGAACAGCATCAGGCCAGCCAGTCGTCTAAGAGTATTCATATTTTATTCCTTTCGAGACGGTTCCACAACATGGGAGGGTTCGAGCTTGGGGCGTGGCCCGGCGTTCTTCAGGACGGCCTCGACGTCCGGGCTCAGCCGGTCGACCTTGTTGTTGAATCCCCAGTAGCACTTCAGCCAACTGAAATCTAATCTACCCCGGTGTACCGGGCCTGTCAATCAACAATGAACAAAAACAGCAAATAAAAAGTTGTTCGTGCGGATGATAGATGGGCGTGAAGACGCCCATGTAAAAACCATCCGTCGCATTCAGCCTTTCGATGAGCCGCAAACAGGCCGGGCCATCTACGCCCAAGGTGAAGAGGTCGAGCGGAATATGCACGAGGCGATCAAGCGGCATATCGACGGAATGAAAACCGACGGCATAGCCGTGCCTAAACCACAGTCCATCGCCGAATATGTGCTGGTCTGAGTCCCCTCAGCCCCCTCGAAGCCCTGACGAAGCTGCAAAGCCTCAAGGAAGAAATCCT
>CAZBCO010000127.1:0-9657 GCA_964490295.1 uncultured Planctomycetota bacterium | reverse complement strand
CGGTCGCTTTCCACTTGGCGATGTCGATAGGCCTCCGGATGGCTCCCAACCTCCTGCCACATCCCCCAGCAGAAGCCGCTGATGGTGGCCAACAAAAACAGCCCGAAGATGATATCCACTGCCCTTCGGACCGTACGAAATCTGGTGCGTCGCCGAACCCTTGTGACAATGTCGATGCCCACGGCATACCCCGTCGTCAACTCTTCCTTTGAAATCCAACCGCTGATAATAGTATACTGTGTTTGTTGGAAAAATGCTAAAAAACTGCGGCAGAATACTATGTTATCGACAGAATATTTTGGATTGCTGATACTTGCCCCGTTGGCCGGGATCGCCGCTTGGTACGCAGCGACACGTTTCCGGCGCGGTCGAATCCGGGCGGGAGCGTTCGCTTTGATATCTGCCGCTCTGTTTGTCGTCGCCTTGGCCGGCCTGCGGACTGGAACATCCCATGCGTTGCGGGTTTTTCTTTTCGATATCTCGGCCAGCACGCGGGGCCGAACGGCAGCTTGGGCCGGAAGGGTGTACTCCTCGGCACAAAACCTTAATCCGTCCGACCAGGTGGCGGTCATTGCTTTCGGGGCTGATGCCGCTGTGGTCTTACCGCCCACCCGTGTGGACCAACTTCCTATAGAGCTGCCCGATCTGACAGGCGTTGATCAAGACGGCACGGATTTTAACCGAGTGATACGATTGGGGCAGGGGGTGTTCGCTCCCGGCCTGTCCGGCGATTTGGTGATGCTTACCGACGGATGTGATCACGGGGAGCAGCCGCCTGCTTCGGTGGGCCGAGCGGTTCACTCCCTCACGCTATCCCCCCCGACAGAGAAAGACGCCTGGGTCGAGGCCGTCCGTGCTCCGCCCTTTGCCTCCGCCGGTGAGGAGATCGTCTTTGAGATTCTGATTGGTGCCTCGGAACCCATGCGGGGTACGCTGATTCTGTTGCTTAACGGACGCGAGATCGCGCGGCCAAGCCAGATCGACATCGTCGAAAGCCGCAGCGTGCTTGTCCGCCGTGTCGCCTTGCCCAAGGCAGGACTCTA
Organism: uncultured Planctomycetota bacterium; assembly: GCA_964490295.1. Classification (GTDB taxonomy): domain Bacteria; phylum Planctomycetota; class PUPC01; order PUPC01; family PUPC01; genus CAZBCO01. The sequence continues at coordinate 8,614 of CAZBCO010000127.1, read as the reverse complement.
CACGCTGACCGCCCGGCTTCAGTCCGAAGCAGATACGGTCTCGGAAAATAACGAGGCCGCAGCCGCCATCCGAGTGCGCGGCCCGCTGCGCGTCGCCTATCTGGGCGATGAATCCGAATCGGCTCTTTACACCGCCTTGGCTGCGTCATCGGCCCTGGAGGTCGTCCGTCAGCAGCCTGATGCACTGCCCATCACGAACACAGCGATGCTCGGCCTTGATGTCGTGGTGCTCGACAACGTTTCGAGAGAGCGCTTGGGAAACGCGCGGATCGAGTGGCTGCGGCGGTTGGTGATGGATGCCGGCGGCGGGCTGGTTGTCTTTGGCGGCAACGAGTCCTTCGGTCCCGGAGGCTATGCGGGAACGCCCCTGGCGGACTTGTTGCCGGTCGACCCCGACCCGGAACGCCGGGCGGCCACCCCCTCGGCCGTGGCCGTTGTTGTGGATCGCTCCGGCAGCATGGCAGAGTTGATTGGCGGACGGCAGAAAATCGAGTTTGTCCGCGAAGCCATCCTACGAGCGGGTATTGAGTTCGGAACGCGTCGCGGCGACCGTTCCGATGAACTCAGCGTCATCGCCTTTAATCAGACGCCTCAGGTCCTGCTCCGCGCCGGACGGGTGGGCGAACCCAAAGGGGCGGCCGAGCTCCGTGACGCGGTAGCCCAGATTGTCCCATCCGGCCAAACCGACATCCAGGCGGCCATTGATGCCGCCGTCGAACTGATCCGATTCTCATCGCTTCGGCGGCATATCATCCTTGTATCCGACGGACTCAGCCGAAGTGTATTGGACGGCGACAAGATCAGCCGGAAGCTCAAATCTCACGCTATTGTTCTTTCCATACTGGCCACGGATCCCGGCTCTGCCGACCCGCAGAAGATGAACGCTGGCTTGATCGCACTCGAAGCCGCAGCGAAAGAGACCAAGGGGCGCTATGTCCCGCTGCGTGACATCTCCGAATTACCGGGCGCCATGGCCCGCTCCAGCCGAGCCATCGCCGGCTCCCTCGTTCGCGAAGCCCCCCTCGGCGAGAACTTCAATATTGCCATCAGCCCCGGATTATCGCCGTTGGCGGTGACGGCACCGAAGCGGGCTCGGGGCTATGTCTTGACCGGGGCTCGCCCCGAAGCCCCTCCGCTGGCCAGCGTGGACGGCGCCCCCTTGGTCGCCGTCTGGCAACGAGGCCTGGGGCGCGTTGCGGTTTGTACCACCTCGCTTGACGCTTGGGCCGTCAACTGGGTGAAAGAGGCTCCGGAATTCTTTCCCGAACTTGTTCGATGGGCCGGGGCAGGTTCGAAACCCCAGGATGTAAATGTATGGGTTGAAGCCAGAGGCCGGAATCTCCATGTCGATGTTTGGCTGGCAGAACCTCTCGAAGGCCCGGAACCCGTGGCCGCCTTACTGCATCCGGACGGCACCGTCATGGATATCCCTTTGCATCGAGCGGGGCGATATCGCTATACAACCACGGCGCGGGCCACCGGGCGCGGCACCTATTTGGTTACCGTCCGCGATAAAACAACGGGCAACTTGCTTGGCGAAGGGCACATCTACTTGGGCTACAGCGCCGAATGGATGCCCGGAGCCGACACCTCTGCCGCACGACGGCTCTCGCACCTGACCGGGGGCACGGTACTTAAAAGCCCCGCCGACTTGCCTCCGTTGCAACGCGACAGCGTCGCCTCCACCGCCTATCGTGAGATCTCTTGGATAATTCTGCTCGTGGCTGCCGCCCTCTTTTTAGCACCAGCCCTTCGGAGTTGATTGGGCCAACAGCCACAGATTATATTCATATTCTACGTCTCCTGCAGGCGAAAGAGTATTGCAAAACCGGAGAGCAACCGTATAATGCCCTTGGGCCGGTAAAAACAGATTCGGGCCCGTAGCTCAGCGGTGAGAGCAGCGGACTCATAATCCGTTGGTCCGGGGTTCGAATCCCTGCGGGCCCACCCGAAACACCGACGGTCGGAGAGGTGGCTGAGTGGTCGAAAGCGGCAGTTTGCTAAACTGTTGAAGGGGCATATACCTCTTCCGCGGGTTCGAATCCCGCCCTCTCCGCCAGTTTTATCTGCTACGATGTAACCCGTTGATCTCCAGCTACTTCCGATGTACAATAAAAGTGAGAGAGGTGTTTGTGAAAAGATCTGTGAAAGATCGAGGAGGTGCTCTATGACTACTCATAGGCGGAGGGGCCGTGCTAATACCGGCCAGACGGCCGGGGGCAATGCCCGTTATACGAAAATTGAACGCATCGGAAGCGTGACCATTTACCAACGCGGCACCCGTTATTCTGTTTATTATCGCGAGAACGGTCGGAGTGTTCGTTGGCCGGTCGACGGCAATCTCGCGGTGGCCCGGGCCACCGCGAGCAAAATTAACGGCCAACTGGAAGAGGGCCAGCGTTCGATGTTCGCCTTCCAGAAGATGACACCTGCTCGGTTCGCGGACGAGTACCTTCGCTTCGCCCGGGATGTGCAAGGGTTGGCTTGGCGGAGCGTGGAGCGATATCGTGCGGCCCTTCAACGGTTGGTCGACTTCGCTGAGGCCGGTAAGCCATTCGCTACTATCGATCAGGTGGATGAGGCGGTCGTGCAGGATTTTGTCCGCTGGCTTCGCGGCGAGCGTCGGGCTCGGAACGGCTCGGCCGGCGGCACCCGTACCCACTACCGTGCCAGTGGAATCCGTTTCATTCTGTCCGCCTGCCGCACGGCGTTCAACTGGGCCCGGAAACGGCGCCACGTGCCGCCTTACTATGAAAACCCGTTTGCAAGCTTTTCGATTCACAACCTTCGGGATCGGGACGAGAGCGAGCGCCGAGCCTTGATGCTGAGTCCCGACGAGTTGGCGGCCTTTTGGGAGGCCTGCGATGCTTGGCAACGTCCGATTTTCGAGGTGCTGGTTGCCTATGGCCTTCGGGCCGGCGAGTTGACGCACCTGTTGATTGAGGATGTGGATTTTGAGGGCGGTCTTTTGCACATCCGGTCCAAGCCGGAGTTGGCGTGGTACGTGAAAACGGAGCGCCATCGAACCCTGCCGATGCTGAGCGGGGCCGAAGCGCATCTGCGTCACCAGATCGGTTCGCGGGGTGCGGGATTTGTGTTCGTCGACCGCGGATTCGCGGTCAAGTCCGAGGAGGTTCCGCGAAGGGTGTCATCAGCAGCGGGGTTCCGGACTGCGTGCGAGCGGCATCAGCAGGTGCTGCGCGACGACGGGACGGAGGATGCCAAGGGCTTGGCCCGCGGTATGGAGAGTTTTGCTCGAACGTGGGGCAAGATCAGCGAGAAGCGGCTCCGTCAGGAGTTCATTACCGTGACGACGTCGATCGGGCGCCCTGATATCACCCGAGTCCATTCCTTGAGGCATCTTTTCAGCACGCGGGCTCAGGAGGCCGGAGTGAATCCGTTGGTGGTGCAGCAGATGCTGGGGCACACCACGTTGGAAATGACCGGGCGTTATACGCATCTCAGCATCGACGCACAGCGCCGGGCCTTGGAGTTGATTGGAGTTCCCCCGCATGGCTAAGCCGCGAACCCGCGTGCGCAAGGAGGTCGTGTGCCGGGACAGTAAACGGGAAGGAGAAGACCAGATGAGCAGATGTTGGATTGACAGTCGAGTGCTGGAGACGCCCTTTGGGGCGGGCATAAAGCAGTGGTGTGAGGGGTGGCCCGCATTACAACATGAACACGGGCAATGGTTGGAATCGCTACAGGATTCCGACGTGCTGTACGCGCTGCCGCCGGATTTTATTGAGTTCATGGCAAAGAGTCAGAAGCATTTGCGTTGTGAAAAGCACTCGCACAAAATTTCGTTTCGCACACAGCCTGCTTTGCTTTCCACCGAGGAAGCGGCGGCGGAGCGTTCGCTTTATGACCTATGTGAGCATCATCACTGCGATTGTGTCGGAATTGCGTACGGTGTTCCGATTCTTTATCCCTTGATCACACAGGCGTTAGCGTTCCCGGAGTTAAGCGTTGACGATATCAATAACTTGAAATGGACGGGGGATATAGAGCCTGAAAAGCAGAGCCGGTTGGTGAACAATACGTTCGAGTATTTTGAAAAGAGAGTGCCTGAGATACAATTCCATCTGACGGCCTATGCTGGCTGGCTGATCTGCAACGAAGCATTCCGCCGGGAACGCGATGGTCTTCGGGCCAAGTGGGAGGCGTTGCCGGATGACGTTCGTACGGGGGGGCCGTTCTGCCTACCTGCGAAACGACTGAACTATCTTACAGAAGAGCAAAGGGCTCCATATGCCGACCTGGGTGATGGTTTTCTGGCGGAGCTCGAAGCGTTTCTGGCAAAGTGGTACCTCATGGAAATGACCACCTGGGACCTACCCAGGCCCCAAGGCCCCCTGTGCGGTATGTCGGCAAAGACGGTTGAGCACTTCACGGGTCGCACGCCCGATATAGACTACTATCCACCGTTCTTCCGAGTACCGTCGAGTCAGAATTTGCACAAGGACCTTAGCGATGCCCAGCAAAGAGCGGCCCGAGATTCAGGAATTATAGACGACTTTCCGCTCAGCGGACTGAGTCCTCGGAGATCGATGAAACAAGAGCAGGAGTTGGCGGAGGCGGGTTACGCGACGGCTCTGCGACCTTATTTTGCTGAATTGGCTTTCCGTTGCCGCTATGGAGACCGGAGAGGATTCAAGAGCCGTCTCGATTCATATATGGTCGATAAATGGAAATTGGATCCCAGGCGCATTCGCCAGATTAGGAAGTTTTACGCGGGTGCCTTAGCAGAGCCACACTAGCAGCCTGTCCAAGTATTCAGACGAAAAAGTCATAACTGTTTGTCACGAAAACACTTAGTGTTTTGAGTTCGAAAAACGTCAACTTATTGCTCAGTAAGGACTTAAAACTCTTGAGGCCGAATTCTTGGACAGGCTGCTAGGGTGCATTATCGCCCCCGGCAAATCGTGACCGTAGTGGTCGAGCCATGAGCCACGCGGGAGTCCCCCGCTCGCCTTTGTTGCTCTGACTCGGTACAATGTCCCCGTGAGCGTATCCTTCCCGGCCCTCGCGTGAGGGACCGTTTGGGAAATGAAATAGACCTTCCCAAAGGATACGCTCATCTTTTCTCATCCACAACTTTTGATAGTATCTCCCCGCCACGTGATCAAGCTGAAACGGCAACCGTTGGGAATGCATACGCTGGTGCCTAACGTAGCCGCCCCGACTGATCCCCCACCGCAGACCTTTGAGTCCGCGCCTCTACGTCTTCCCGAAACGCGATACCGCTTCGCCAAGGCCGACTAGCCAGGTCTTCTGAACCCAAAGCCGCAAATCACCTCAAAACAACAAGTTGTCAGTCCTGGCATTCAAGGTGCCAAGTCATTATTAACAAGTGGCTTACGCCTTCTTGCGGTCAATTCTTCTAAGCAGGGAAGCAAGAAATGTTTTTTCGCTTCCTTATGTAGCGAACTTGTAATCAAGATAATTAGGCTGAATGACGGGCTTGAGGTGCAATGGGTAAGGCGGATCGCCAAGATGGCCAACGAAAAGACAAAAGACATCGATTCCCCCTGGCTCACAGCGGCTCAAGCCGCGGCTTACTTGCAAGTGGCGCTGGGCACGGTGCGTAATTGGACCTCCGCGCTCTTCATTCCGCATGTGAAGCGGGGCGGCCTGGTGCGTTATCACCGCGAGGACCTCGACCGCTGGCTGAGGCAACGGCAGTGCCGAGGGCGTGCCGGGTTCGCGGACACAATTCGACCGCCCTGAGTTTGGGCGGCGGCGGTCAGGGGGGGAGCACGTGAGTACATAACGCAGTTAAACTCTTTTAGGAGCAATGATTATGGCCAGTAAAGATCAAGCCATGAATCGCGGGGCCATCTACGCCCGCTATTCCACGAAATTCCAACACAGCATTGACGATCAGGTTCGTGAGTGCAAGCAGTTCGCGGCTGAAAACGGCATCGTGGTGGATGACAGCCACATCTTCTTCGATGAAGGTGTCACCGGGCGAAGCAATCGACGGCAAGGCCTGAATGACCTCATCGATGCCTTGAAAGAAGGCACGATCGATGTAATCCTGATTTACTCGACCAACAGGCTGTACCGGAAACTCTACAGAGCGATACAGTTCGTCGAGGAGGAAGTCGTCGAGCGCGACAAGCGTTGCGTGTTTGTGACCTCCGGCATTGACACCGCCGACAAAACCGACTGGCGGCAGCGGCTGCAAATGTTCGGAATGATGGATGAGTATGTCGGCACGGTAAATGTCCGGCACATCCAGGCGGCCCATGTGGGGCAATTCATGAAGGGGATGGTCTTCGGTTCATTGCCCTTTGGGTACACCGGCGAAGTGGTCCCCGGCTGCACAACGAAACGCGGCACTGAAGCGCAACGGATTGTGCTGGACCCGGAAAGCTCGGCGTGGGTGCAGCGCATCTTCCGGTGGTACAGCGAGGAAGGCGAGTCGATCAGCGGGATCGTCCGGCGCTTGAACGCCGAGCGTGCTCCCTTGTCGCCGAAGGCTCAATCCGGTCGGTGGACCTATCACACGGTGCGCCGGATTCTTAATAATGAGCGTTACACGGGCCGCTGGAGCTATGGTGATCGCGAAAACAGGTGGTTAAACCGGCAAGGCTACGCCCGTCAGTTCAAGCGCGAAAAGCCGATCCACTCCATCGAAAATGAGGCCTGGCGCATCATCGACGATGCCACGTGGTCCAAGGCTCAAGCTCGGCTCGCCGACAACCGGCGTGAAGGGGGGCGCAAGCCGAAGAGTACCAGCCCCAACCAGAACCCGCCGCTACTCAACGGGCTGCTTTTCTGTAAGGGGCATCAGCGCCCCCTCACCACCACGGGCACCCAGGCTCGCTACATGATGTGTCCGGTTTGTAAGGCCCAATCCAAACCCGCACTCTACAGTTTGCTCGACCGCCGCCTGGCGACCGATCTGATTCTCGATTGCATCACGAAGGCTTTGGCGGATGATAAGCAATTGGCCGAAGCGGCGATGACGATTTGCCAGGATTGCATCAACGCAAGGGGCCGACCCGAGCCAAGCGAGATCGAGCGCCTCCGGAAACAAATGCAAAAGCTTTCGGAGCGCGTCAAATACATCCTTAGCATGCCGGCCGACACCGAGGTCGACCAAGCCGAAAACCGGGCCCAAGTGCAGGAACTTCGGGCTCAGCGAGCCAAGGTGCAAAGTGAAATCGCCGAGCTTGAGGAGCTTGCCCGCCGCCCGGCGGTGGTGCCAAGCACTGAGGCACTGCGTAAGAGTCTGAAAGCACTTCGTGAAGTCCTCCATCGCGCTGTTCAATCCCCGGACCACGCCAACCTTCGCGCCGCCCGTGAATTGGTGTTCAAGCTGACCGGCGGCCGAATCGAAGTCGAACAGTGCGGCGAGCGGAAAGCGCAGCGAGGCTGGCTCCGGGCCACCTTTTCGCTGTATGTCATAAAGCCTCTCCTTGATGAATACGGCGGTTACGGTCATCGCAGCCCGGTTCAGGCCATCAGCATCGATATCAAGGCGCCGACGCTCGCCGAGCAAAGAGCTCCCCGCGTTCGCGAGCTCTATGAGCAGGGACTAAGCAATCGGACAATCGCCGAGACCCTGGGGATAAACCGTAACAGCGTCCACAAGGCGTTGAAGACCTCTTTTGCCGCCGAGGGAAAGCCGCTCCCCGATAGCCGTGAGCGTCGCCTGGCGCTCTCGGAGGAACAGCGCCCGAAGACGAAGGCCGAGCAACTCGCCGACCAGGCCATGGTGCTCTACGAACAAGGCCTGCCGATCAACGAGATTGCCGGGCAGTTGGGCGTTGATCGAGACAGCGTGACCGCCGGGGTTCGGATCGCTCATCAGCGCCGAGGGCTTGAGATGCCGGACGGGCGGGCACGCCGCAAGCAACGCGGCCTCGACCAACTCTCCGCTCTGACAGCCCAGGCCATCGAACTCTATAACGCCGGTTGGTTTATTAAGGACATCGCCGGGCGGTTATCAATCGGCCGGGCGAAGCTCAGTTATGCCATCACGTGTTGGCAACGCGAGAACGGCCTGCCCGTGCCGGATAACCGGTCGCGCTCCCAGCGACTGCGATTCGGTTAATCGCTGGGCACACCGACCCCGGAGCCGCGAGCTGACGCCCCAAGGCGTCGGTTCGCCGCCCGGACAATCCCCCGGTTCTCCGGGCGATCTCGGCTCGCTTTTTTTTTAGCTTATAGGCCTCCGCCGGGGCGTTGCCTGTGGAGCCGGAGCCTGATGAGGAGATGGACGACGGAGCACCGAGGCGGAGGCCTGCGCCCAAGCCGTCATCGTCTTCACACGGACGGCTTATACAAAGCGTCAAACCTGCGGGCGCATCGCTTCGGCGGGGAACCGGATTGTACGCGGACCATCGAGTTATACGATCTCCGATGCGTCAATGCTGACAACGCCCTGTATGGATCGAACTTATGACCGTCATCCGCATAGTTTCAGATCGGTATCGAGATCATAAGATGCTATATACAAAGCAGTTACGAAACGCATCCGCGTTGTTGTAATCATCGCTATTGGTGTCCTCAAGCATATACCATACCAACAAGGTCGAGGCGTGGGTTCGGCATAGTTGGAGCAACAGAATGGAGCAGAGAGGTTCGAGCGGCTATCAGCCTT
>CAZBCO010000126.1:0-10176 GCA_964490295.1 uncultured Planctomycetota bacterium | reverse complement strand
GGCTTGGGCCGCTATGATGGCTGGCGAGCGTTTTTGCTCGATTGACGGGCTTTTTGGGATGAGATTTCGATGCCGCAACGTATCTTAAAAGTACATGACCTTGGGCGACGCGATTATGATGAGGTCTGGGATCTCCAGAAGGAGCTTCACGCCCGCCGGGTGGAGCAGGATGACGAGCCCGACCATCTCATTCTGGTGGAGCATCCTCCGGTGGTCACGCTGGGCCGTCGTGCGGACCCCGGTAATGTGCTTTTTTCTGAGGAGTCGCTGGCCGCTCAGGGTGTGCAGTTGCGCCGGGTGGATCGGGGGGGCGACGTGACCTATCACGGCCCCGGCCAACTGGTGGCCTATCCCATTCTTCGGCTCACCGGCCCGCGTCGCGATGTGCATCGCTACTTCCGCACGCTCGAACAGACGGTGATCGACCTGCTGGCCGAATACGACATCGCCGCCGGGCGACAGCCGGAATACACCGGCGTCTGGGTGGGCGATTCGAAGGTCTGCGCGATGGGGGTGGCGATCAAGCGTTGGACCACCTATCACGGCATCGCCCTGAACATCTCGACCCAACTCGACCATTTCCGCCTGATTACGCCCTGCGGCATTGTGGGCAAGGGCGTGACCAGTATGCAGGTGTTGCTGGGGCGGGAGGTGCCGATGAGCGAGGTTGCCGATAAGCTGGTGGCCCAGCTCGCGCGGAACTTCGAGGTCGATGAGGTCATTCGATGAGCTATATTTATGCTCTGGCGGGTGATGAGCACGACCACGAGCTGGCTTTGGTCGAGGCCGAGGCGCTGACCGGCGGGCGGGCCTGTTCGGGGCGCTTCGTCGCCGCCGACCGGCGTGTGGCCATCTCGCGGTCCGGCTATCTCGCGGCGGGAATTGATCTGCTGGCTCACGGGCGTAACGCCGCCGAGGTGCGCGATCAACTTCGGGTGCTTGGCGTGGCGTCCGAGGATTTTGCCATTGCGGTGCGCAAGTTCCCGCGAGCTTTGCCGGTGAGCCACCGGGCGGTCGCCACCGAGTTGGGTTTGGGGATCGAAGGTTATCCCGACTTGGAGCACCCCCGCGAGCGGTTCCTAGCGCTGGTCGATGCCGAAGGGCTGTGGTTCGGGCGGGAACTTCCGGCGGGCGAGCCGGAGTGGCGGGCGTTCGACCACAAGCCGCATCCGTTTTCGTCCGCGCTGGGTGCTCAGACGGCTCGGGCGGTGGCGAATCTTTTTGTCCGGGGCGGCGAGGCGGTTGTGGACCCCTGTTGCGGCTCCGGGTCGCTGCTCATTCACGCGGCGGCCCTGGGAGCACGGGTCTTCGGTTCGGATATCAACCCCAAGATGGTCGGTTCGACGCGGAAAAACCTGGAGCATTTCGGATTCAGCGGCACGATCACGCAACAGGACGCCGCCGAGGCCAGAGGTCAATATGATATTCTGCTGACCAACGTGCCTTACGACAGGATGAGCGCGATTGCTGAGCGCGAGCTTGCGGCGTTGGTGAGCAACGTGGTCTCCCTGGCTCCGCGTGGTGCGGTGGTTGCCGCTCACGACTTGACCGGGGCGATTGAGAAGGGTGGGGCGACGGTGGAGCGCGTGATCCGTAAGAGCAAGTTCAGTATGACGCGGCAGATATTTCTCTATCGTCGCGACGGCTGATTGGCCTCGGTGTTGTGCTGTCAGATTGACGGCGGATGGCGACGGGCGGCCTGCCATTGTGGCAGTTGAGCGCAGAAGCAAAGGAGTCGCTTGATTTTTTATAAGAATATAGTATCTTGATGGATAGGTGGTTACGGCGACAGATAAAATATATTTTGTGCCAGGCGTGATTGTGGCACGCCGTTTGCTAATAAGATTTCTGTACATAGTTTTGAAATCCGTACCCGCAAAGGCCATCGGCCCGGACGTCCGGTGCTTTGGGCTGCGTGGTTGAGCGGATTCTAATGTGTGGTTCATCCCGTGTTGTTGTCTTTTTAGGAGGTAGTCGGTCAAATGGCGAAACAAATGGCATTTGACATGGAAGCCCGTCAGGCATTGAAGGAAGGCGTGGTCAAGCTGGCCAAAGCCGTGAAGAGCACGCTCGGCCCTCGCGGCAGAAATGCTGTCCTGCAAAAGAGTTGGGGCAGCCCAACGGTGACCAAGGACGGCGTTGCGGTCGCGGAGCAGCTTGAGCTCAAGGATAAGTACGAGAACCTCGCGGTGCAGATGGTCAAGCAGGCCGCTGCGAAAACCAGCGACGTGGCCGGCGACGGCACCACCACGGCCACAGTTCTCACCGAAGCTCTTTTTCTTGAAGGGCTTAAGAACTTGATGGCCGGAGCCAATGCGATTGATCTGGTTCGCGGAATGCAGAAGGCCAGCGACAGGATCGTCGAAGAACTGGCCAAGCTGTCCGAGCCGGTGCATGGCAAGGATGACGTGGCCAAGGTGGCGACCATCGCGGCCAACAACGACGCCGAAGTGGGCAAGATGATCGCCCAGGCGTTTGAAAAAGTCGGAGCCGACGGTGTGATTACCGTTGAGGAAGGCAAGTCGTCGGACACCAGCGTCGAAGTGGTCGAAGGGATGCAGTTCGACCGGGGTTACCTCTCGCCGCATTTCGTCACCAACGCCGAGGCGATGGAGGTGGAGCTTCGCGACGCCCTGATTCTTATTTATGAGGATAAAATCTCGGCGGCCAAGGACTTGGTGCCTCTGATGGAGAAGGTGAGCCAGGCGGGTCGTCCGCTGGTGATTATCGCGGAAACGATCGAAGGCGACGCTCTGGCGACGCTGGTGGTCAACAAGATGCGCGGGATCGTCCAGTGTGCGGCAGTCAAGGCTCCGGGTTATGGTGACCGTCGCAAGGCGATGCTCGGCGATCTGGCCGCGTTGACCGGCGCCCGCGCGATTTACAAGGATCTGGGGATTCAGCTTGAAGGCGTGATGATCCAGGACTTGGGGATGGCGAAGCGGGTGTTGATCGATAAGGACAACACCACGATTGTCGAGGGTGCCGGCGACGAGGTCGAGGTGGCGGCTCGTGTCAAGCAGATTCGGACGGAGATCGAAGCCACGACCAGTGATTACGACCGCGAGAAGCTGCAAGAGCGCCTGGCCAAGCTGGCCGGCGGCGTGGCCCAGATTAACGTCGGGGCGGCGACCGAGAGCGAGATGAAGGCCAAGAAATCCCGGATTGAAGACGCGAAGGACGCGGCCCACGCCGCGCAGCAAGAGGGCATCGTCCCCGGTGGCGGTGTTGCCCTGATTCGTGCCCTCCCAAGCCTGGATACGCTCAAGCTGAAGGGCGACGAGGCGACCGGTCTGGAGCTGGTGCGCAAGGCGTTGACCAAGCCGTTGTTCTGCATCGCCGAGAACGCGGGCCAGAACGGCAGCGTGGTCGTGGACCGCGTCCGAAAGGGTAGCGGTAACGAGGGTTACGATGCGAACGCCGATGCCTACTGCGACCTGGTCAAGGCCGGTGTGGTGGATCCCACCAAGGTGGTTCGCTCCGCGTTGCAGAACGCGGTGAGCGTGGCCAGCGTGTTGATCCTCAGTGATTGCCTGATTACCGCGGCCCCCAAGGATGACGAGTCGGAGGCCGGCGGTATGGGCGGTATGGACGAAGGCATGATGTAAATCGTTCCGCCGACGGGACGTGGGTTACGGTTTGTTGAACAAGGTGTTTGATTAGGAGAAGAAACAGACATGGCTATCAAACCACTGGATGACCGCGTGGTGGTCGAGGAACTCGAAGCGGAATCGGTGACGGCGGGCGGGATCGTTCTGCCGGAGACCGCCAAGGAAAAGCCGCAGCAGGGCAAGATCATCGCGGCGGGCCCGGGCCGGATGTTGGAATCGGGCGAGCGCGCCCCGATGTGCGTGGCGGTTGGCGACGTCGTGATCCTTTCGCGCTACGGTGGCGATAAGGTGGAAATCGACGGAAAAGACTGTCGCATTATGAGAGAAACCGATATACTGGCGGTGGTCGGGTAAGATCGACCCCGTCGAGCTTGTTCGATCCGATAACAGGAGGCAGTTTCAATGGCCAATGCGAAACAGTTGATGTACGATGACGAAGCCCGCCGCAAGGTGCTGGCCGGCGTCGAAAAGCTGGCGAACACCGTCAAGGTGACGCTCGGCCCGTCCGGCGGCAACGTGATTCTCGATTCGAGCTGGGGCAGTCCCAAGGTCACCAAAGACGGCGTCACCGTGGCCAAGGACATCGAACTCGAAGACCCCTTTGAAAACATGGGCGCCAAGCTGCTGCACGAGGCCGCCAACAAAACCAACGACGACGCGGGCGACGGCACCACCACCGCGACGGTGCTGGCGGAGGAAATCTACCGCCAGGGCCTGAAGATGGTGGCGGCCGGAGCCGACCCGATGGCGATTCAGCGCGGCATCATGCGCGCCGTCGCCGCCGCCGAGGCGCGTATTGACGCCATCGCCAAGCCGGTCAAGGGCGATGACATCGCCAAGGTTGGCACCATCTCGGCCAACAACAACCGTGAAATCGGCGAGAAGCTGGCCGAGGCCATGCAGCGCGTCGGCAAGGAAGGCGTGGTCACCGTCGAAGAGGGCAAGACCTTCGACACCACGCTCGACGTGGTCGAGGGGATGCGTATCGACCGCGGCTATATCTCGCCTTACTTCATTACCGATGTCGAGACGCTCGAAGCGGTTCTTGAAGAGCCGCTCATTCTTCTGTACGAGAAGAAGATCAGCAACCTGCGAGAGTTCATCCCCCTCCTGGAGAAGGTGGTGGGCGCCGGCAAACAACTGCTGATCATCGCCGAGGATGTTGACAGCGAGGCGCTGGCCGCTTTGGTGGTCAACAAGCTGCGCGGCACGATCAAGTGTTGTGCGGTCAAGGCCCCCGGCTTCGGGGACCGTCGCAAGGCGATGCTCGAAGACCTGGCCATCCTCACCGGCGGCAAGGTCATCTCCGAAGACCTGGGCATCAAGCTGGATGCGGTGGAATTGGGCGACTTGGGCACGGCCGAGAAGGTTTCTGTGACCAAGGACTACTCGACCATCGTCAGCGGTGCCGGCAAGAAGGCCGAAATCAAGGCCCGCTGTGAGCTGCTGCGCAAGCAGGTCGAGACCACGACCTCGAACTACGACCGTGAGAAGCTGCAGGAGCGGCTGGCCAAGCTGACCGGCGGCGTCGCGGTGATCAACGTCGGCGGAGCGACCGAGACCGCCGTCAAAGAGCTCAAGATGCTGGTTGATGACGCTCTGCACGCCACCAAGGCAGCCGTCGAAGAAGGGATCGTCCCGGGCGGCGGCCTGACCCTGCTGCGGGCCATTCCCGCCGTCGAGGCCGAGCGTTCCAAGGCCCGCGGCGACGAGAAGATCGGCGTCGAAATCGTGGCCAAGTCGCTGCAATCCCCCCTGCGCCAGATCGCCGACAACTGCGGTATGGACGGGGCCGTGGTGGTGGCGGAAGTCTTGGAGATGAAGGACAGCATCGGCCTCAATGCGTTGACCGGCCAATATGTCGACCTGTTGAAGGACGGCGTGATCGACCCGGCCAAGGTAGTCAAGGCCGCCCTGAAGAACGCGGCCAGCATCGCCGGCCTGCTGCTGACGATGAACACCATGGTGGCCGATATCAAAGAGAAAAAGGAGCCGGTTGCCGACAGCGTGTCGTAACGGGTTCCCCGATTGTGGGCCCGCCCGCCCGGACGGGGGCGGGCCCCTTCCTTTGAAGCCAATGCAGAAAGGAACTCTCATGAGCGCGAACCGACATGTCGCCGTCGGTGTCCTCTTGGTGTCGGCCTTGGTTTTGGGCCTCGTCGGAGAGAGTTCCGCCCAGAGCCTGCAGCGGAGTCTTGAGATTCTTGCCACCCCCGATACTCCCACCCAGCGACCGCAGGAAATCGCGGCGGGCGAGTGGGGCCGCGCTCCCGGCGGGGCTTGGAATCGCCTTCGCGTGGAGGCGAGCCAAGTATTGATTCAGGCCGGAGCACGGGCCGCCGGGGAACTGGTCGCGCTTCTGGCCAAGACACGCGATGACCGCGTCCGTATCTCCGCGTTGAGTTGTCTCAGCCAGATGAACGCCCCCGGTGACGCCACCGGCACCCAGGCGGTGCCTGCCTTGCAGGAGGTTGCCCCGCAGCTGGCCAAGTATTTGAACGATCCGAACCCCGGAGTGAAGTATCTGGTGATCAAGTCCTTGGGCCGTGCCCGGCATGACGCGGCGCTGGATGTGTTGCATCGCCTGGCGGCGGACGAGGAGATGGCCGTGCGGTTGGCGGTCGCCGATGCCCTGGGGTTGATCGGCAGCCCGCGAAGCGAGCCGACGGTGCTCAAGTTGATGGACGACGAGGAGAAGCCGGTTCGCCTGCATGCCATTCAGGCCGTGGGTCAGCTCGGCCCCATGTTGCGGACCGTTCCCAAGCTGATTGAACTGTTGCAAAAGGACGATGTCAACGAGCGCAACGCGGCGCTTGATGCGCTGCACGATCTGACCGGCCATACATTGAAGAACGACGGCCGCTGGTTGCTGGCCCTCACCGCCGAGCAGCGCGAACCGTTGATTGAAGAGGTGCGAGCTTGGTGGAAGAAAACCCTGGGAGAGCAGCCGTTCCAGATTCCCGGTGAGGCGGAGCTGACGCTGCGCGTCAACATCCTCGCCCAGCGATGGCAACCGACTTCGGTCAAGTTGTCCGCCTTGCGCGTTTTGGATAACCGCCGAGACAAGCGGACGGTGGATTACCTGATTCTGGCCCTGCGAGACCCTGATCCCCAGGTGCGTAAGGAAGTTGCCAGGGTCGTGTCCGAGCTTTCCGGGATTAAGATCGAGTATCGAGCCGCCGATAGCCCCGCCGAATGGGATGCCAAGGTCGACGCCTTGCAAGTCCAATGGAGGGCGCTCACTCCCTAGCCCTGCTGAACCGCGAGGTCCTGAGCGAAATTAAGTATTATGGCGAAACGTGACTACTACGAAGTGCTGGGCGTTGCCAAAACCGCGTCGGCGGACGAGATCAAAAAGGCGTTCCGCAAACTGGCCGCCAAGTATCACCCCGATAAGAACCCGAACGACAAGAAGACCGCGGAGCAGAAATTTAAAGAGGTCGCCGAGGCTTACGAGGTCTTGAGCGACGCCGAGAAGCGGCAGCGTTATGACCAGTTCGGCCACGACGGGCTGCGCGGCACCACGATGCACTCCTATCAAGGCCAGAGCTTCGAGGACGTGTTCAGCGCCTTCGGCGACCTGTTTGGGGGGCGGGGTGGCGGCGGCGACCTGTTCGAAGGTCTCTTCGGCCGCTCCCCCGGCGGCAGCCGTCGCCGGGGACCGCGTCATGGCGTTTCGCTCGAACGCGGGCTGATGCTGACCTTTGAAGAGGCCGCGTTCGGGTGCAAGAAAAAGGTCGAGATCACCCGCAACGAGTTGTGCGGCAGTTGCCACGGCAGCGGCGCGGCTCCGGGCACCACACCCAAGCAGTGCCCGATGTGCCGCGGGACCGGCGAGGTGCAGCGCTCACAGGGCATGTTTATGGTGCGGACTCCCTGCCCGCGATGTCGCGGCAAAGGCACCACCATCGAAAACGTTTGCCCCCAATGCGGCGGCAACGGCCGCATGCGATGGAGCGGCAGCGTCGAGGTCTCGGTCCCGCCCGGCGTCCAGGACGGCCAGACGCTTCGTCTGGAAGGCGAGGGGGAACCCGGCGACCCCGGAGCTCCGCGTGGCGACCTGTACCTGCATATCTCGGTCAAGGAACACCCCATTTTCGAGCGCCACGGGAGCGACTTGATTATGCAGCGCTCGATTACTTTTGCCCAGGCGGCGTTGGGCGCGAAAATCGAGATTCCGTTGCTCAATGGTAAAACCGCCAACCTCAACGTGGAGCGTGGCACCCAGTCGGGCCAGGTCTATAAACTGCGCGGGGAGGGCGTTCAGCGACTGCGCGGTACCGGCAAGGGCGACCTGCTGGTCCAGGTTATCGTGCGCACCCCCGGCAAACTGACGGCTGACCAGGAGAAGCTCTATCGTCAGTTGGCCGAGCTGGATAACGCCCACGTCAATCCCCATAAGAAGGGTTTTTTTGACCGGCTGAAGCACAAGTTTATTGATTAAGCGGAGACTTTGAACGGATGAGTGACGAAACCAAACAGCCCGACCCCGAGCAGGAAAACGATACCGGCGCGGAGCCGTCGACCGAGCCTGAAGAGCCGAGCTTGGAGGACAAGGTCGTCGCCTTGGAGGATAAATATCGCCGGGCGGTTGCCGAGCTGGCCAACCTGCATCGTCGATTCCAGCGCGAGCGTGAGCGGATGGAGAAGCAGTCCGTCGCCCGTTTCGTCGAGAAGCTGATGCCGATGATCGACAACCTTGCCCACGCTCTGAAGGGGGCGCAGGAGTCGCACGACGCCGCCGCGTTGATTGAGGGCTTCAAGCAGATCGAAGACCAGATGCTCCAGATTTTTGACAGCCAGCGCATCAAGCCCATCGAAACTGTCGGCCAACCCTTCGACCCCGAAATCCATCACGCGATGGTCCTCGAGCCGACCGACGCAGTCGCTCCGGGGACGGTGATCGAAGAGCTGGGCAAGGGCTTCATGCTCGACGATATTGTGATCCGAGCCGCGCAGGTCAAAGTGGCTGCGCCGCCGCCTCAAAACACGACGGAAACCGAAAGGACCTGACCCGATGCCTACCTACGAATACGAATGCCGAAGTTGTGGCCACCTCTTCGAGAAGTTCCAGCCCATCACGGCCCGGCCGCAGGGCAAATGCCCGGAATGTCAGGGGAGCGCACAGCGGCGGATGGGCGTGGGAGCCGGCGTCATCTTCAAGGGCAGCGGCTTCTACGAGACCGACTATAAGCGCAAGCCCGCCGCCGAGGCCTCGCCGTGCTCGTCCTGCAAAGAGGCCAAGGCCTGTCCCAACGCTACAGGGGGTGGAAAACAAGGTGGAAAAAACGAGTCCTGATCCCAAGGCCCGCGAACTCCGCACACTCTGCCCGGTGTGTCGCAAGACCGTGGTGGTGCATGACCTCAAAGCAGACAAGCGCTTCCCTTTCTGCAGCGATCAATGTAAACTTGTAGACTTGGGTAAGTGGTTTGACGGCGAGTATTCGCTGGAAGCACCTCTTGAGGACGAAGAAGAATGAAACGTCCCATCATCGCTCTGACTATGGGCGACCCGGCCGGCATCGGCCCCGAAATCTGTCTGAAGGCCCTGAATGACCCGGCCGTGCTCAAGGCCTGCATCCCCGTGGTCATCGGCAACGGCATTGTGCTCTCCACGCTGGCCAAGCGGCTGAACATCCCCTTCGACGCCGAGATCGTGCATCCCGACGACATTGTCGCCGGGTTGGTGCCCCAGCGGCCCACGGTGGTCGATATGCATATCATCGTGCTCGACGATTTCGAGCCGGGCACCGTCAACGCCCCCTGCGGCCACGCGGCTTATGACTATGTGGCCTTCGCCATCGACCGCGCTCTGGCCGGACAGTTTGACGCCATCACCACCGCCCCGATCTGCAAGGAAGCCCTGAACCTGGCCGGCATCCAGTTTCCCGGCCACACCGAAATCCTTGCCAACCAGACCGGCTCGTCCGGCGAAGTGATGATGCTCTACAGCTCCAAAATCACCGTGGCTCTGGTGACCACCCACGTGGCCCTCAGCAAGGTGCCCAAGCTGATCAAACGGCAGCGCGTCGCCCACGTGATTCGCCTGACGCACCGGGTGATGGCGAGGCTGCGTAACCGCCCGCCCCATATCGCCGTGCTGGGCCTCAACCCCCACGCCGGCGAGGCCGGCATGTTCGGGCCTGAAGAAATGACACAGATCATCCCCGCGATCCACGACCTGGCCGCCGAGGGCGTTCACGTCGATGGCCCGATGCCCGCGGATACCGCCTTCACCGGCGCCCGGGCCCGCACCTACGACGCCTACGTCTGCATGTACCACGATCAGGGCCTGATTCCGTTCAAGACCCTCAGTTTCGGCCAGGGCGTCAACCTCACGCTCGGCATCCCCCTGGTGCGCACCAGCGTGGACCACGGCACCGCCTTTGACATTGCCTGGCAGGGCAAGGCCAATCCCGGCAGCCTGATCGTCGCGCTGCGCCTTGCCGCCAAACTCGCCCGGCCCTGACGCCATCGATCCGGCCGGGGTGCGAATCGGTAAATCGCCGAGCGGGAACCCAGGCTCTGTAAGAAAGGAATGCTGATGACGACTGCCCAAGCGGCC
>CAZBCO010000125.1:0-4674 GCA_964490295.1 uncultured Planctomycetota bacterium | reverse complement strand
ACGAGCACGAGGTGCTCCCATGCCCCCGCGCTCCCATGCTCCCACGCCCCCATGCTCCCACGCGCCCGCGCTCCCGCGCTCCCACGCGCCTCCCCCCTGCCCGTGCCACAACAGATTTCCGTTGGCAATCAACGCCTTGCATGGGTATAATCGGCCTGGTGTCGGGTACCGTTCGCGGGGCGACGAGGAAGCCGCGTGCCCGGATAAGGCATGGGCACTGTGGGACTCCGGCGGCAGCATCGCGGAAATTTGAGGAGTATCAATCCTTTGTCAGACATAATTGAACTCGAGTCCATAAGCCTGCCACAGCCCGGCATCCTAACAAGCCTTGGGAAGCTGTTCCGCAGCAAGGTTTTCTACTTCGGAGCGGCAGTTCTCATCGGCGGAGCGATCCTCAATCAGGTGGGCAGCGTCTATGTCTATAACAACTTCCATGACACCCCGGCCCTTCGCGATACCATTCTGATGTGGATTCCGCATTACCGGTTGAGCTATGCCTTCGATGCGGCGGCGATCATGACCATATTTATCTTTTGCGCCTATGCCATCAAAGGGAACACCGACAAGATTCCATATTTCCTGCTTGTTTTCGGCATTCTCCAGGTCATCCGGGCCTTGTTCATCGTTCTCACCCCCCTGCGGAACCCCGATTTGGGGGTGTATAACGGCTTTCTGCAAGCCGAGGAGGCGTTCCGGCGCGGGCTTTTCCCTTCGGGCCACACCGGCTCAAGTTTCCTCGCCTTTCTGCTCGCTCGCGGGGTATGGAAGGTCGCCCTCCTGACCAGCTCGATGTGCGTGATCGTATTCCTGTTCCTGGCGCACGGCCACTACAGCATCGATATCTTCGCGGCTCTCATCTTCGCCTACGCGGTTTACCGATTCGGCGAGCGCCGCTTCAAACGCAAGTTTACGCTGAAATGATGACGCCTCGGCGGCTTTACCGATTTCATGGTATCATGGCGATGGGGTGAAGCTCCGGCGGGCCGACCGCGGCTTTGGCACCCCCGGCCTCTTGCTCGTACTCGATGAAGCTCTCAGCCAATCCCCCGGCCTGCTTGAGCCTGCTCGAAAAAAAATACCACCGCGATGCCGCGCGGAAAGCCCTCTCCGGAGCTTGACCGAGGCTTCGGACGGGTTCCCGGCCCTGACGGGCCGGCTAAAATGGCGCGGCCCTCCGGGCCTTGGGGTCGAAGCGTCGGCCCGTGCCACGGGAAAGCCCTCCGGCAAGACGCCCGTTCCCCATGCCCCCGTGCGCCGTTCCCCCGTTCTCCTCTTCCCCCATTTTACACAGCCCTCCTTCGTGGTGAAAAAATCCGCGGCGGCGTGCCGTTGTGGTGTCGTATCTGTGCGCCACAAAAAATCTTCACTCGCAATCGCCGCCTCGCGAGGATATAATGTGCTTGATCATGGGGCGGCGCGGATGGAATAATGAATGGCCGTCCCTGTTGTTTTCGATACGATGGTGATTTGTGAAAGATGCCCGGAAACCTCCGGGCGTGGGCAGGCCGCAGCTTGAATACGAAACGACA
The DNA here is from genome assembly GCA_964490295.1 of uncultured Planctomycetota bacterium. Lineage (GTDB taxonomy): Bacteria > Planctomycetota > PUPC01 > PUPC01 > PUPC01 > CAZBCO01. The sequence continues at coordinate 3,145 of CAZBCO010000125.1, read as the reverse complement.
TCACCGTATCTGTATCCCGAAGCATTGGGAGCCTGGTCTGGCTTGATCCTTCCCCTGGAAAAAAGATAAGAAAATGGGAAATCGAAACAACGCGTTCGAACACACTGTCGGTAAGGGTGCCACCGGAGCGCAAGCGGCCGTCAAGGCCCTGGTCGAGGGCGGGATCGAGGTCGTCTTCGGGATACCGGGAGGCCACAGCTTCCCCATCTATGCCGCGTTGGCGGAGGAACCGCGTCTGCGGCACGTCCTGGGCCGGCATGAGCAGGGGCTGGGCTTCATGGCCGACGGCTATTACCGAGCCACCGGAAAAATCGCCGCGGTCTCCGTGACCAGCGGCCCGGCCGTGGCCAACCTGGCCTGCGCCATGGGAGAAATCACGACCGACACCTCGGCCGCCCTGGTAGTGGCCTCCACGCCGCGAGCCGAATTGATCGGGCGCAACCGCTTCGCATTGCACGACCTCAACGACACCCTCGACCTGATGCGCCCGGTTTGCCGATACGTCGATCACGCCGCCTCGCCGGACGAAATCCCCGGCAAAATCGCCGCCCTGCTGCGGAAGCTGCGAACCGGCCGGCCCGGAGCCGCGTTCCTTCAGATTCCCACCGATGTGATGGCCAGCCCCCTGACCGCCGCACCCCAGTCCGCGTCCGTCCCGCCCGCCGCGGCTCTGCCCGAAGCCGCACTGCGCGAGGCCGCCGACCTGCTGCGCAACGCTCGCCGCCCGCTGATCGTGGCCGGAACCGGTACCGTCATCAGCGGCGCGGGACCCGCCGTCCGCACGCTGGCCGAACGCCTGGGGGCCGTGGTCTCGACCACCACCCTGGCTCGTGGCGTCGTCCCCGGCTCGCTGCCCTACGTCATCTTCCCGGACGGCCCGACCTCCTCCCAGGTGAACGCCGTCTTCGAGCGGGCCGACGTGGTGCTGGCCGTCGGCACCATGTTCAAGCAGGAAGACACCTGCAACTGGGAGCTGACGATGGGCCAACAGCTCATTCACATCGACATCGACGCCGACGAGTTCGGACGGAGCTATCCCGCGTCACTCAGCATACAGGCCGACGCACGAGCCGCCTGCGAGGCCCTGCTCAACCTCTGCCCGGCCGGCGACTACCCGGTGGACGCGGACTGGATCGCCTTTGCCGCGCAGAAGATGCAGGGGCGATTGGACGATCGCGAACAGCGGCAGCCCACCGATATGGCCTTCGCGCGAGCCATCCGCAAAGCGATTCCCGACGACGTGATGATCTTCGCCGACCGCTGCAACATCGGCTACTGGATGTCGCGCTGCATGCCCTGCGAACGCGAGCGCACCTTTCACTATCCCCTCGGATACGGAGCGTTGGGCGGTGCCCTGCCGCAGGCCATCGGCGCCAAAATCGCCGCCCCCGAACGCCCCGTGATGGCCATCCTCGGCGATGGCGGCGCCCAGTTCACCCTGTCCGAGCTTGCCGTCGCCACCCAGGAAGCGGCCCCCATCATCCTCGTCGTCAGCAACAACCACTGCTACGGCGCGATTCGGGCGGGACTCACAAAAAACTACAACGGCCTGACTTTCGGGACCGAGCTGACCTCGCCGGACTACGCCGGCCTGGCCGCCGCCTACGGCCTTGCTTACCGGCATTTCGACGATGCCGAGGCGTTCCTCAAGGGCCTCCCCGAAGCGCTCGCCGACGAGAAGCTCATCCTCCTGGAATACGAGAATAGCATCGCGGATCCCGAATAGGCGTGGGCGGCAGGAGGCCGCGCGCGAAACAGATCTGCGTCCTCCGCGTCCCCTGCGGTGAACGGCTTCTGCACCACGCGCACGCGGCGCGGGTGCTTTTCCGTGACGCGGGCATCCTGCCCGCGTTCACAGTCCGGAAGCGGGGGACTGCCACTCGCTGGCTGTCCCCGCCTTCCGCCGCAGAGGGGGATGGGTGTAACGTGGGGAACGGGAGAATGGGAGAACGGGGGAAAAATCTTCGACAGGATTTACGGGATGGACTGGATGAGGTCTGGCTTGGGAGCTATCCCGTTTATCCTGTTCACCCTGTCAAAAAATTCTTCCTCTCTGCGTCCTCCGCGACCTCTGCGGTGAAATGTCCTATTCACCACGAAAGGCACGAAATTCACGAAGGGGGAAGCGGGGGACTGCCACTTGCTGGCTGTCCCCGCCTTTCACCGCAGAGGGGGATGGGTGTAACTTGGGGGAACGGGAGAATGGGAGAACGGGGAACGGAAGTGGCACGGGCGTCCCGCCCGTGATTAAAAATCGTGGACACTGATTGACGCTGATCGGAAACCCGATCCACGCGGATCAAACCTATTCACCGCAGAGGGCACAGAGGTCGCCCGCCTTCCGCCTTCGCGGAGGGACATAGCCGCTTCGGCGGAGTCTCTCGCCAAGGCTATGGCGGGCAAGCAGAGGGGGAGCTTCCCGTGCTCTTGCTCGTGCTCCTGCTCGAAATAGCTGTCAGCTATCAGCCGTCAGCTTTCAGCCAGAATCAGCTACTAGCTGCTGGCTGCTAGCTGCCAGTCAATCCAAAGCCAGCAAGCCGTCAGCTATCAATCCAAATCAAGCCCGTCCGCCATAGCTCCAGCGACGGCGGGCTTCCTCCGGCCTCCGGCCTTCGGCCTACAGTCTACAGCCTAACCTTCGCTGGTCCCGTGCGGCAGGTTTCGCCGCCGCACGGGGATTGGGTTGCTTCTTGCCATCAGCCTTCGGTTTTCCACCTACAGCCTACGGCCTACAGCCTCCAGCCTAACTTCGCCTCTTCCGCAGCCCGAGCAGCGCCAGGCCGAGGAGGCCGAGCGAGGCGGGTTCGGAGACGGGGGTGGCGGGTTCGGAGACGGGCGGCAGCAGCGTCTGATAGTGGCTCAGGAGCGTCGATTCTTCCAGTACCCAGTCGTAAAACGCTACCTCATCTAACGAGCCGCGGAACATCTTGTCGGTGTTGTAGCCGGCGGAAGGGTTGTTCGACCCCAGCGCCATCCGCAAACCCGAGCCGCTGAAACCCGGGTCGAAGGCTGTGAGGCTCACAGGCGTCAGCGAGAGATCGCCGGCGCTTAAATCGGCGTAGTACAGCGTTGCGCTTTCGCTGCCAGATGTCTCGTCCGCGGTGACGGCCACGTAGTACCAGTGGTCGAGCGTCGGGCTGAAGGA
>CAZBCO010000124.1:0-5782 GCA_964490295.1 uncultured Planctomycetota bacterium | reverse complement strand
TTAGATTTACATTCGGACTGTGGCTCGTGTAGAGCTACGGTTCGCGGGGCGATCGGGCCGGGATCGCCCCGATTTTTTTTGCCTTCAGTTTTCTCCTCTCTTGCAGAAAAGCTGGTATCGCCTCCGAAGCGGGGCCTCCGTCTTGGAATCGGGCACTCGGCCGTGATCTCTGTGCCGTCTGGAATCGAGGCGGGATTATCTGTCGGTCGCCTTCGGGGGCGAGGTCGGTTTCGGCTCGTCACCGCCGAGCAGCCTGCCGAGCAGCCGGGCATACTTCTCCTGATCCGGGGCTAATTCCACGGCCCGACGTGCGGCCTCGATGGCCCGGACATTCTGCTCCAGCTCCCGATAGATTTCTGCGAGCCGATAGCTGAATTCGGCGTTGGTCGGCTGGGTCTGGATGGCCGCTCGGTAAAGGGCAGCGGCCTCGCGATAGTCGCCGGCGGCAATCCGCGCCTCTGCGAGTTGAGCCAGCGAGCTCCCCAGAGCGCGCTTCACGTCCGCGTCGCCCGCCTGCTGCCGATCCGCCTGCTGAAAAGCGGCGATGGCCTCGCGTGGACGCCCCGAACGCTGTAACACCAGGCCGTAGTTGTACCGGGCCGCCGTGTTATCCGGCTCTCGTCGCAGCAGGCGGCGGTAGGCGGCCTCGGCACGGGCCAGGTCGCCGCTCCGCAGGGCGTCATAACCCATCTGGAAAATCTCACGTGACGACTGGTTGACGTGAACACGGGCCACCGTAGAGGCCGCGAAAATCAGTATCAACGCTCCGGCCAATCCCAGGGCGTAGAACCGCCGGTGTTCGGGGCGGCCCGCGATGGCCATACCCAGCAGAAGGCCGAGGCCCGCTCCGACGCCGTGCGCCACGTTGGCGATGCGCATCACGCCCAGGTGGGTGAAGAGAATGCAGAGGAAAAACCACACGACAAAAAGACGCACGGTGCGCCGGTCAATCGCCCCCCAGAACCGCCCGCCCCGGTGGCCCAGCGCCCAGAGCAGCCCGCAAAGCCCATAGCCCACGCCGGAGAGGCCAACGCCGCCCTCGAACACGGCGAACTCCGCCGCACCCGAACCCGCCGCCAACAGCACCATCAGCCCCAGAAGCCGAGCACGCCCCCAGGCCTGCTCCAGCAAGGTGCCAAAAGTCCACACCCAGTACAGATTGAACAAAAGATGCAACATGCCGCCGTGCGGGAACACCGAGGTCAGCAGACGCCAAGGCTGGTCGACGAAGGCCCGCTCGGTCATCACCAGCGCCCCGATGTCTCTGCCGCCGAGGTGCCACATCAGCGTCACCGCCAAGGCCAGAACACAGATACCGCCGGTGATCGGAAACAGGGGCAACTGGCGAATACTTGCCGGACGCAGCATCGAAACTCCCTGCACAAGAGAACAACTGGCTCGGCCCCATCATAGCCGCGATGCCATAGCGCGTCCAGACTGTTTTTTTTTATTCGGGCTTAGGAAAATCAAGCCCATCGGGCTTGTCGGACGGCCCCTGATAGAGCAACGGGGGCATGGCCACCTATGCACCATGCCCCCGCGCTTTGATGTACCTCTTCACCCATGCGCCCGTGCGCCCACGCCCCCGCGCTCCGCTTACTCGCCGTAAGTGGCCGCTTCGCCCAGCTCCTCTTCGATGCGGAGGAGTTGGTTGTATTTGCAGATGCGGTCGGTGCGGCAGGCCGAGCCGGTCTTGATCTGCCCGGCGTTGGTGGCGACCGCCACGTCGGCGATGATCGCGTCTTCGGTCTCGCCCGAACGATGGCTGACCACCGCGGTGTAACTGGCCTTGTGGGCCATTTCGATGGCGTCCAGCGTCTCGGTCAGCGTGCCGATCTGGTTCAGCTTGATCAGGATCGAGTTGGCGATGCCCTGCTCGATGCCCTGCGCAAGGCGTTCGGTGTTGGTGACGAACAGATCGTCGCCGACCAACTGAATCTTGCCGCCCAGCTTCTCGGTCATCGCCCGCCAGCCGTCCCAGTCGTCCTCGGCGTGGCCGTCTTCGATGGACTTGATCGGGTACCGTTCGCAGAGGTCGGCGTAGTAGTCGGCCATTTCCGCGGGGCTGAGCTGCTTGTCTTCGGACGCGAGCACGTACTTGCCGGGGGCCTTGATACCGCGTCCCTTGGCATCCTGGCCGAAGAACTCGCTCGACGCGGGGTCGAGGCAGATGGAGACCTCCTCACCGGGCTTGTAGCCGGCCTTCTCGATGGCCTCGATAATCACCGCAATGGCCTCTTCGTTCGAGCCGAGGTCGGGGGCAAAGCCGCCCTCGTCGCCGACCGAGGTGTTCAGCCCGCGGGCCTTGAGCACGGCCTTAAGGGCGTGGAAGACCTCGGCGCCCATCCGCAGCCCCTCGCGGAAGCAGCAGGCCCCGTCCGGAGCGACCATGAACTCTTGCAGGTCCACGTTGTTGTCCGCGTGCTTGCCGCCGTTGAGGATGTTCATCATCGGAATGGGCAGCACGTGGGCGTTGGTGCCGCCGATATAACGATAGAGCGGCATGCCGAAGGCATTGGCCGCGGCTCGTGCGACGGCGAGTGAGACGCCCAGAATCGCGTTCGCACCCAGCGTCGCCTTGTTCGGCGTGCCGTCCAGCTCAACCATCAGGCTGTCCAGCTCGACCTGCTCGGAGGCGTCGAAGCCGAGAATCTCCGGGGCGATCACTTCGTTGACGTTCTTGACCGCGTTGAGGACGCCCTTGCCCAGATAGCGTTCCTTATCGCCGTCGCGCATCTCGACCGCCTCGTGTTCGCCGGTGGACGCGCCCGAAGGCACCGCCGCCCGCCCGAACGCCCCGCTCTCCAGTGCCACATCCACCTCGACCGTGGGGTTGCCACGCGAATCGAGAATCTCGCGGCCGGTCACATTGATAATCGTGGTCATCGTCACCTCCAGATTAAAAAAAGAAGCCATCAGGTCAACCGAAGCGGCATTATAGCCGTATCGTATTGGCCCGGCAAGTCAAAGCGCCGTACCGCACCATAAGAACCGGTTCGAGCCGCTGGACGCCGGGGGAAACACACGGGCCTCGATTTACCATGGACTCGGGTGGAATTTCGCCGAAACTTTATGTTGGTTCGCTGCCCATCGGCCGTTATAATGGCTGAGGGCTTGGGAAGGCCCCCGTCAGGTGGAACATGAACGCTAACCCTTTGTACGAGCAGCGATGAGCGCAGGCACCGAATCACTGAACCCGATGGCTCTGGCCCCGGACACCACGCCGATGGCATTCTGGCTTCGGGCGCTGCTGCCGATGCTCCTGCTTGGCGTTCTGCTCGCCGCGCCGATTGCCAACGTCTGGATACGCTGGAGCGATTCGGAAGATTATTACAGCCACGGGCCGCTGGTGCCGTTCGTCACGCTGTACCTGGTGCTGCGAGCTCGCAAGAAGCTGACCGGGGAGGAGGCGCCGGAGCTGGGGACGCTGTATGCCTCGGGCATCGGCGCCCTGGTGCTCTATTTCGTATTCGAAGAGTTCGACTTGGACAAGCGGCTGTTGTTCGGCGGCCTGCTGGCGGCGGCCACGGCGTATGTGGTCTATCAACTCCGCCATTTCAAACCTCAGCCCTGGGCACCGGGCCTGCTGGTGTTGGTGCCGGCGGTGCTGTTGTGCGTCATCGCGACCACGCATGATATCATTTCGCTGTCCTGGTTCTTCGCCTGTATCTCGGTGGTCGGGCTGGTGATGTATTACCTGGGGCGCCGTGCAATACTGGTGCTGGCGTTCCCGATGCTTTTTCTGTTCAGCAGTGTGCCGTTGCCGGAGTTCCTGGTCCAGCGCGTCACGATGCCGCTGAAGCAGTTGGCGACCTTCAACACGGTGCAGATTCTCAACCACGGGCTGGGCATCTACTGCGAGCGCCGGGGTGTGGTGATTATGTTTGCCCGGACCGACGAGGAGATCCGGCAGGCGAGCGACGGCAAGATGTACAAAGAGGTGACCGTGGGGGCGCAATGCAGCGGGTTACGGTCGCTGATCGCGCTGATCTCCTTCGGCCTGCTGTTCGCGTACATCACGCCGCTGTCGAAGGTGAGCAAGTTGATTTTATTCGCCGCCACCATCCCGGCGTCGTTCATTGCCAACCTCCTGCGCATTCTGGTGCTGTCCCTGGTGACTTATCGCTGGGACACACAGACGGCGGTGGGAGACGCCGTCTGGACACGTATGGAGGCGGGGGCGCTCTCGTCGTTGGTGCCGCGCCTGCGCGGTTTTTCAAAGGAGCCGATTCACGACCTCACCGGCTTTATGGTGTTCGTGGTGGCCTTCATCGGCCTGTTCGCCCTGGAGCGGCTGCTGACTTATATCGAGCATCGCATCGCCCGGAAGCGTGAGCGCGAGGCCGAGCCGGAGGAGCCGTTGCCGGAGACCTCTGATGCCTGAAATACGAGGACGAAAAATCAGCTTGGCCCTTGCCGGCGTGGTGGCCCTGTTCAGCATCGCCATCTGCATCGGATTGTTGATCGCCGCCGGCCGGGACGGTGCCTGGCTGGCCCGCACATGGGGCGGCCTGACCGTGGTCCTGGGCCTCTCGGTCGCCGGGCTGATCGGCATCCGAAGCCGCCCGGGCGAAACGCATTATTGGTCGATGGTCGCCGTGCTGACCATCGCCGCGATATTGCTCGGCGGCTACTCGTACCGTCCCGGCGGCACGAAGCTCGGCTCGCGTGCCGAAACCATCCCGATGATCACCCCCGGCGGCTGGGTGGGCGTCTCCCAGGAAGTGGACGAGAAGACGATGGAGATTCTGGGGACGACGGATATCATTATGCGGTACTACCGGCGCGGGGCCGACGGCGTCGGGCTGGCGGTGATCTTCGCCGAGGGCAGCCGCAAGGTCGCCCACCCGCCGGAGCAATGCTACGCCGCCGAGGGACGCGAGTTCAGCGAGATCGTCCCGGACTCCGTCACCATGGAAGACGGCCGTGTCATCCACGGAACCCGCCTGATCTTTGTCAGCACCCAAAGCGGCCAGGGCCAGGTGGTGTGGTACACCTACAAGGCCGACGACCTCTACACCTCGAACTTCCTGCTGCAACAGGCCTATGTGATCTGGTCCAGCCTGATGATGCGCACCGGCACCCGTGTCGCTCTCATCCGCCTGACTTCCGGCATCAACAGCCTGGCCGAAGCACCGCAAGCGCTGGAGAGGATCAAGGACTTCGCCCGCGTGGTGTTCCCAGAGGTCGAAAAGGCCATCGACGGCGTCGAGGACGAGTCGGTCGCGGCAACGCCCTAATCACTTTCCCGCTTTACCTGCTAATCAGCCAACATCACACCGGCCCTGAGCATCGCTTGTGCAATCTGAGGGCATGGTAGGAGAAAGCTGAGCATAGTGATTTCGATCACGCCCGTTCCGGAGCGAAATCAGGATAGACCTGGGGCATTCGGGAGCGACACGGAGCCGATTCAAACCGCGCGCCGGCGAATCCAAGCGGCGGCTGTTGGGTCAGGCCTTCTTCTTCGGTGTGCGCCGACGCGGTGCGGCTTTCTTTTTGGCGGCCTTTTTCGGAGCCGGGGTGGCTTCCTGCAACATGTTCAAGATGCGTAAGGCCAGCTTGGAGGGTTTCGACTTGTGGTTTTCCCAACGGTTGACGGTGGCGAACGTCACCCCCACCTTGTGTGCGAACTCTTCCTGCGTCAATTCCAACTGTTGGCGCAACACCTTAATTTCGTGACCGTCCATTCGGCAAAGTCCCCCAAACCGGGATTCACAGAACCATCCATCTACGCGCGTCCGTCGCTGGCGGCCCGCCGAGCACTCCCCCCATCCGTCAAGCG
>CAZBCO010000123.1:0-4528 GCA_964490295.1 uncultured Planctomycetota bacterium | reverse complement strand
GCGGGCGCCCTCCCGGGGCGAGCCCGGGCTCGCCGCCCTGCCCGAGATCGCCCCCGCGCCTGCCGCGGCGTCGAGCGTCGTCAGTCCGAACAGGTTCAGCTTGTCGCCACCGGACCTGTTGCCGGCGGAGGTGCCCAGAGCGATAGCTGCATCGGCGGAGAGCTCAGTCAATCCGGGAAGCGAGCCGCCGGACGCCTTGGACCGAGCGAGCGCCTTGGCCGTGCCGGCCGGGAGCGTCTCGAGGCCGCTCAGATCCAGATAGGTGATGTTGCTCGCGGCGAGCGCCTCGGCCGCCTCGGGGGAGAGGCTCCTGAGGCCGTCCAGCCGGAGGGTCGGGCCCAGGGTTGTGCCTTTGATTTTCGCCAGGCCTTTTGCCGCCCCGGGGGAAAGATCGGTCAGGCCTCGCAGCCAGAGATTGGTCAAGGTGCACTCGCCGAGCGCCGCCGCGGCCTCGTCCGAGAGCTCGGTCAACCGATCCAGAAACAGCGAGTTGCGATTGAACTTCGCCAGCTCCCCGGCCGTGTCGGCCGGGAGGGAGGTGAGGTTCAGCGTCAGGTCGATGCCTTGAAAGCCCTCCACCACGGCCGCGGCCGCCTCCGGGGAAAGCGCGGTCACGCCCTTGAGCGACCGCATATTGAGATCGCCCAAGGCTCTGACCAGCTCCGGCGACAGCTCGGTCAGGCCATCGAGCGACACAAAGCCCGGGAATGCCGCCAGCCCACGGGCGGCCTCGGGGGAGAGTTCCGTGACATCGTCGAGGTAGAGGAGCTTGGTCGCGAACGTCGCCAGTTGTTTCGCCAGATCAGGGGAGACCGCGGTCACGCCGCCGAGCGCGAGGCCGCTGCCCTTGAACTCCGCCAGCGCCGCGAGCTTCCCGTCGGAAAGCGTGTCGGCGGTCAGCCCTCGGAGCAAAAGGATGCCCGGAAACTGTTTCAATTCGTTGACTGCATCGGCGGAGAGCGTGGCCCCATCGAGTTCGAGCCTCACCACCTTCGGCATTGGGAACACCGCCGGATTCACGATCTCATTCACCAACATAGAGCCCGCGAGCACCGCCGCCGTCTCGGGTGCGAGGTTCTGCACGTTCGGCAACCGGCCGTTCCACTTGTTCCCCAGCCCTGCCAGCACCCGCGCTTCGCCGGGGGAGAGCGTGGTCAGGCCGAGGATCGACAGGCCCGGCCCCTTGTAGTTGGCCATCGAATCGGCGGCTCCCGCCGGAATCCGGGCCAGCCTGGGCAGGTAGAGCCGTCTCTGGAACTTCATCAGCTCGCGGAAAGCCGCCTCCGGGAGCTCCCGCACGCCGAGAAACAACGCTTCGCCGGGGAAGGCCGCCAGCTCCTTGGCCGCCCCGGGCGAGAGCGTCTCCAGGCCGGCCAGCGACAGGCAGCGGCCGAACGAGGCATAGCTTCTCGGTCCGCCCTTGAACTTCCTGAGTTCTCCGGCGACTTCGGCGGAAAGCTCGGTCAGGCCGTCGAGAAACAGCGGCCCATCGTCGTAGTCCGCGAGCACCGCCGCCGTCTCGGCGTCGAGTGACTCGAGGCTCGGTAGCATCAGGGCCCCCCGCAAGGTGACGCCGCCTCTGGCAAACGCGAGGGCGGCCTTGCCGGTGTCGATCCGGGCGGTGGCATCCGTGCGCTTCGCCACGAGCTCTCTGGCCTGCTCGGGCGTGAGCGACGTGATCGCGGCGATGGCGTCGCCCCCTTGCCTCTGGACGCCAAAGGCGTTGGCGGCGATCGGCTCGCTGAACCCTCCGGTTGCAGGCATGGTTGCGTTTGGCTTCACCGCTTCAGGCAGTGGAGACGGCAAAGCTTCCTTACCATGAAGCGTCAAGGGCAGACAGAGACCGAGCAAGATGATGATGGTGAAGAGATGCGTAAGGCTCTGGCGAATGTCGGCTGTCCGGCACACGTCCGCAGGGGTTGAATCTGGCTTTTCTATGTTGTGAAGTATTGTCATAATGTTGTGTTGCAACCTGCCACGGGTATGGATTTCCAAAGACCGCCCGGCCTCGCGCCCAGGTCCTCTTTGAAGCGCACCTCGGTGCCCGTGCCGAGGTCCTTCGACGGCCCGTGATTCGGGTCAACCTGCCGGCCGCCCTGCCCCTTGGCGCCGGTGGGGTTTTCGGCCGAGAGCGAGCGCGTCTCCGCATTGGAGAGGCGCGAGAGATTCCCGAGGTTGAGTCCGAGTCCGTTGAAGGGTTGTGTCATGGGTTGGTTCTCCTTGTTGATGGGTTGTTGGGTGTTGTTTTGGTATTGTTCTTATTGCCGCAGCGGAATCACCGCAATGCTTGCCGAGCGGCTGGGCAAAACGGCGGAGAATTCGTCCGGCGCGACCGGTGCGGTCTCGGTCTCCGCCGTGGTCCAGCCTCCGCCCGCCTCCGCCTCGCCCCGCGTCAAAAACCTCAGCCGGTGGAGCGTGGCGGGGTCTTCGGCCACCGGCAGATCCTCCAGCCGCACGCGGATGCGCCGCGCGTGCTCAGCGTCCGTGTTGAGCATATGCAGATAGAGATTCTTATCGTCCCGGGTGGCGACCACATCCACGGTCAATGCCTGTTCCGTAACGCGGTACTCCTTACGGAAGAATACCTCGGGACGCCAAACCGGCATGTCCGACTCGTAGTGAACCCGCAGCCGCCGGTCGCCGTGATGCTTGCGGTACAGGGTTGTGACCTCGGCGGTGGGGGCGTAGGTCGGCGGCACCACTCCACCCTCCGAGACCCGTATGCCGGCAATCCCCCAGGATTTTCCGACGAGCATGGACTGGGTGCCCACTTCGATGACATCGGCACTGCGCAACATCGACTGGAGCATGTAGGCCGCGCCCAGTCCGCTTGCGCCTCTTCCGGGCCACAAGTCCCCGCGCTGTCCGACCGCCCACCAACCATTCAGATTCCATTCGGTCATGGCCAGCTTGAAGCCAAGCTCCCGGGCCTGGTCGATGGCTTTGTCCTGTCTCTCCGCCAGACCGGACGCATCGGCTTCAGCGCTGTGGACCACCGAGTCCCAGATTTGCCCGGGAGTGACATTTTCCAGGGGCAGGGGATTCCCTTCCGCGTCGAAAAGCCCTCCGACGCCCAACGGATAATAGCGGTGCAGGGCGTAGAGATCGACGCCCGCTTTCCGGCGGGACAGTTCAGCCGAAATTTCGAGCGGGTAGGCGTCGACGATGAATTTCACATCCGGTGAAATTTCCCGCAGCGCCGCAATATAGAGCTCGATGGTGTCGGCCCAGACTTCAATCCAGCCTTCGCCGTGCTTCTTCCGCATCTGTTCGGCCCACCAGGCCTCGTTGCCGATCTGGACATATTCCACCGGGTAGGGTTCCGGATGGCCGTTGGCGGCGCGCAGTTCCGGCCACGGGCGGAAGGCCGCGGGAAGGGTCGCGGAATCCCCGGCGCAATAGGCGAGCAGGGCGGCGGCGTGCTCCGCGGCGGCCTCCGGCGACGTCTCGGTCAGCAGGCCGTCCCGCAGATTCACCACCAGAATCGTTTCCCAGCCCAGCCGTCCGGCGAGCTGGAAATATTCGTCGTAGCCGAAGGCGTTGGTGATGTTTTTCTCCCCGTCCTTGTTCCGGCGGGTGGCCGAATTCGGCCTACCGCTGCTGGGGCCGTGCGCATCGGTGACCATGTCGCGCCAGTCCAGGTAGTCCACGTCGGTCCCGCCGGGGAAGCGCACGACGGGAATCTCCATGTCCCGCATCATCTCCTCGACCCGCGGATCGAGCTGCCGGGTGCCCGGCAGCAGAGCCGCTTCGGGCCCCGTCTCCCCGCCCCAACTGGGTCTCTCCAGAAACTGCCCGAAGAGGCGTTTGTTCACCGGGTGCAGTTCCTCGTGGGTGACACGAAGTCGCAGATCCTCATTTACTGTGGCAGCCTCACCTCGCAGGTGGCTGGGGAGGCAGGCCACCGAGAGCATGCTCAGGATTGCAAGAACGGGGGAGGAACGGAATAACTTGTGTCTCATGGTAATATTGCCTTTTGGCATTTGGACTTGTGGGATGCTGTCAGCCGGCATCGGCCAAATCGTATTCCGCGATGATGTAGGGGTGCGCGGGGTCGTAATGGGTCAGGGTGTCGGCCTGGGACACCTGTCCGATCGACCGGCGCTCACAGCCGACAATGCCCAGAGCCCGGTCGCCCAGCCGCGAGCGCATGGCCTCGGTCATGGTCGTCAGGCGCTCGACGACCTCCGGATGCCGGTCCAGGAGATTGTTCGTTTCCCCGATGTCGTCGGCGAGGTTGTAGAGTTCGCTCAGCGGCTCGCCCCGCTTGCGGAAGTGCAGCTTCCATTTCCCGCAGCGGATCGCCTCGAGGCTGCCTTGCGCGCAGTAGTAGAAGGCCTCATGTGGGCTGGTGGCGCCGGGCTCCCCGCGCATCAGCGGGGCGATATCCCGGCCGTCGAGGATGCGCTCGGCGGAGACTTCCCCGCCGGCCAGCCGCACAAAGGTCGGCAGGAAATCCATGGACGTTACAACCTCGGAGCAGGTGCTCCCGGCCGGGATGGCCGCCGGCCAGCGCATGAGGCAGGGC
>CAZBCO010000122.1:0-4192 GCA_964490295.1 uncultured Planctomycetota bacterium | reverse complement strand
GCTTCGGGCGCTCAGGAGACAAACAGGTTTTTGCTGCCGAAGTTGGGGTCGCTGGTGAGGTGGACGCCGAGCTGCTTGAGTCCGGCCTCGTCGCCGGGCGTGGGGATATGGCTCATGTGGACTTCGCAGCCGCGCAGGTCTTTGAGCTTCTCGACGGCCAGCGCGGCGGTCGGGTTGGTGGTTGCTCCGATGCTCAGCGCGATCAGCGTCTCGCCCAGGTCCAGGCTGAGGTTCCGGGTGTGGCCGATCTCTTCCTTCAGGTGGGCGATGGAGGCGATGATGTTCGGCGAGAGCAGGTGGAGCTCGGACGGGATATGGGCGAGGTGTTTGATGGCGTTGATGATCAGGGCGGAGGCGGCGTGCATCAGGTCGGAGTTGTGGCCGGTGATGACCTCCCCGGAGGGGAGTTGGATGGCCGCCCCGCAGAACACCCCGTCGTGTCCCTGGTGATGGCGGCGGGCCTCCTCGACGGCACTCCGGGCGGGGCCGACCACCACGCGGTCCTCGGCGGCAATCCCGACCTCGTCCATCAGCAGGTGGGCGCGCTGCACGGTCTCTTTGTCGGCCACGCCCATCGCATACTCGCAGGCGTAGCGGAAATGGCGGCGGATGATCTCCTGCCGGGCGGCGTCGGCCACCGCGGCGGCGTCGCAAATCGCAAACCCCGCTCGGTTCACGCCCATGTCCGTCGGCGAACGGTAGAGCGATTCGGCCCCGGTGATCTTTTCGAGGATGCGGCGGAGCACCGGGAAGGCCTCGACGTCGCGGTTGTAGTTCACCGCGGTCTCGCCGTAGGCCGCCAGGTGGTAGGGGTCGATCAGGTTGCAGTCCCCCAGATCGGCCGTGGCCGCCTCATAGGCGATGTTCACCGGGTGCTTGAGCGGGAGGTTCCACAGCGGAAAGGTCTCGAACTTCGCATAGCCCGGCGTCTGGCCCCGGCGGTGTTCGTGGTAGAGCTGCGAGAGGCAGGTGGCCATCTTCCCGCTGCACGGGCCGGGAGCCGTCACCACCACCAGCGGCTTGGTGGTCTCGATGTACGGGTTCGCCCCGTAGCCCTCGTCGCTGACGATGGCGTCCACGTCGGTGGGATAGCCCCGCGTCACGCGGTGGGTATGGACGCGGACGCCCCGGCGTTCGAGGCGGTTCTTGAACAGCTTGGCGGAGGGCTGGCCGTCGTACCGGGTGATCACCACCGAGCAGACCTCCAGGCCCCAGTGGCGGAGGTCGTCGATCAGCTTCAGCGCGTCGGAATCGTAAGTGATGCCGAAATCCGCTCGGATTTTCTTGCGCTCGATGTCGCCCGCGTAGATGCAGAGGATGATGTCCGTCTGATCCTTCAACTGTTGCAGGAGGCGCATCTTGACGTTGGGGTCGAACCCCGGCAAGACCCGAGCGGCGTGGTAGTCCCACAGCAGCTTGCCGCCGAATTCGAGGTACAGCTTGTTGTCGAACTGCGCGACCCGTTCGAGGATGTAGGCGGTCTGGTCCGCCAGGTATTTCTCGTTGTCAAATCCAACACGACAAGGGTTCACGACGGCTCCAATCCGGTCCACGAAAGAGAATAACGCGGCAAGTATACACCGCCCCCGCCGCCGGTGCAATGCCGGCCGCGCGGGCAGTCACCGGGGCGTCCCCCGACGCGAGCGAGGCGGCCTCGCCGCCGTGTTCAGGAGCCGGTTCCGGGCGGCCACAGGGTGAGGGTGTGTTCGTTGACGATCCGGCTGTGAGCCTTGCTGAATCGCTCGTACTCGTCGTCGGGGCGTTGGATGCTTTGGGTGAGCACCGGGTCGCAGGTCTCGTGCAGCCAGCGGTCCAGCCGCTCGCGCAAGTCGGCCTCGACTTCCCGGCAAGCGTTCGAGCCGCTGAGGTTGGTCAGCTCGTGCGGGTCGGCTTGCAGGTCGTAAAGCTCGTATTCCGGGCGGTCGGTGAAGTAGAAGCGCCCGGTATCGGTCTCGGTGTGTCCGCCGGTACACAGGGCGGTGTTGGAGCGCTCGCCCCGGCTGAAGTTGCGGATGAGCTTGAACCGTTCGGTGCGGACGGCGCGCATCAGGTTGTTGGGGAAGGTGCTCTCCTCGGTGAAGACCTGCTCGCGTACCGTCGCGGCGCGGCTGTCGATCAGCGGGGCCAGCGAGGTGCCCTGGAACGCCGCGTCACCTTCCGCCCCGCACAGGTCGAGGAGGGTGGGCAGCACATCGACATGGCTGCTCAGCCCGGAGACTACCGTGCCGGCGGGCAGGCGGTCGGGGTAGCGCATCAGCAGAGCCGTGCGAGTGCCCAGGTCGTAGAGCGTGCCTTTGGCCCTGGGGAAGTCGATGCCGTGGTCGGTGGTGAACACCACCAGCGTGTTGTCCTCGAAGCCATAGGCCCGCAGCGCGTCCAGCACGAGGCCCACGCCGCGGTCCATGTTGTTCACTTCGCCGGTGAACCCGGCCAGGTCGTACCGCAGCCCCGGGGTGTCCATCCACGCGGGCAGCACCTCGACCTCCGCGTCGGGCAGGCCCCGCCCGTGCATCAGGTCATACCCATAGCTCCCGGACACCGGCGCCACATTGCGGTGGACGCTGTAGGTGCCGAGCCGCAGATAGAACGGCGAGGCGGCCCGGCCGTCCGCGGCCTCCTCGGCCCGCAGTTTGAGCCATTCGTCCGCGCACTCCGCCGGGTAGTCGGTGGCGTAGTTGCTGCTGGTGATGTACCGCTTGCCGAAGCTGGTCTGGAACCGGAGGTCGGGGAAGGATCGCACCTCGTGTTGGAACCCGATCAGACAGGTGTGATAGCCCGCCGCTTCAAAACGCTGCGCGTCGGTCAACTGATGCTCCGGCAGGCTCCAACCCAGGTTGCACAGGCCCATCAGGCCGTTGGTGTGCGGATACTGGCCGGTGATCAGGCTGCCGCGAGCCGGGGTACACATCGGCGAGGTGCAGAAGTGATTGGCGAAGCGAACGCCTTCCGAGGCCAGGCGGTCGAGGTTGGGCGATGCTACCTTATGGCCGTAGCAGCCCAGGTAATCGCCCAGATCGTGCGTGACGATGAGCACCACGTTGGGGCGCTCGCGGTTGGTCTCCTGGGTCATCAGTCTTCTCCGTGGCTCAGGGTGATATCGCGGGTGAACTCGTTCATCACGAACCCGCCGCTCGCCAGGTCGGCGACCGGTTGGCCGTTGAGGCGCAGGTTCTTGATGGTGACGCGCTGGACCAGGTGCTCGGCGTCGTATCCGATCAGGTTGGAACGCGGCATCGTCGGGGCCGTAACGTCGATGTTCTCAAAGCGGATATCCTCGATATGGCCCCGAACCGTATCGTAGGTCACATAGCCGACCTGGTTCGCCAGCTTGATCAGCGCCGGGACATAGCCGTCGTACGGCGCGTCGGCGGGCGGCTCCTGGCACGTCGCGATCAGGGGGCGGCGCGGTGCGTCGTCCAGCTCGACGCGGATATTGCGGTACACGATATCGCGGCATCGGGCGCGGTCGCAGTTCTGGATGCTCATCGCGATCAGCGGGAGGTGGATCAGGTCGCAATCCTCGAAGAGCAGGTGGCGCATCTCCTCGGCGACGGTCTCGGCCCCCAGCTCCAGCGGCCGCCCCCAGTCGCACCAGATCACGCAGCGCCGGATTTGGATATCCTCGCAGGCCGCCGCCCCCGATGGGTAGCGGCCGAATCGGTCCTGCAGCTCGGCGAAGGTCCCCGCCACGCCGTCCGCCGTGAAGCGGTTATCCATCACGCCATCGGTGATGCGGAGCCGATAGAGGAACGGCCCGAAGCTGGCGTAGCCCTTGATGCAGATGCAATCGTCGAAGGCGCGGATGAAGCTGTCTTCGACGCTGCAATGCCGGCAGTTCGAGAAGTCGATCCCGTCGCTGTTGTAGCGCCAGTTGCCGATGATCTTCACCTGCCGGATATGGAGGTCGCGGCAGTTCATCGGCATCACCGTGAAGACGCCCGCATCGCGCAGCGTGATGCCCTCGAGGCGCACCGCCTCGCAATCATACAGCGTGACCAGGCCGGTGAGCGCCTCGCGGGCGAACTTGCTTCCGTCCAGAATCCCGCGCCCGCAGATGGCGACGTCCCGAATTCCCTCGGCCACAATGGCCCCGTACACCACCGCTCCGGCGGCCAGATACACCGTCTGGCCGCTGCGCATCCGGATCAGGCCCGCGCAATGCACGCCCGGCCCGAAATACAACACCTCCGGG
>CAZBCO010000121.1:0-10366 GCA_964490295.1 uncultured Planctomycetota bacterium | reverse complement strand
GGGAGACTTCCAGCTGACATTAGGGGCAGGTACAAGGCTCTCGCTGTCTCATGCACCGCGTCAAGGGCTACCATGAAAACTGCACCTGTCGTTGCAATCTACACCTCACAAGGCCCTCCCGGCCCACGTCACGCATTTTGGCGATGTGTGAAGAGTTCGATGTAGCCGTAATCCCCGATTTCTATGGTCGCCTGGACAGGAAGCGACAAGGCGTGCTCCAGTTCCTTCGGAGACAAGCGCCTGTTGAGCGGCGGCCCGAAGGGCGTATCCTGTTTCACTATCTCAAGGACGGCCAGAATGCCGCCTGGTGCAAGCAGGCGTTTCACCTCCGTTTTGAACCCCCTGAATTGCTCCGGAGAAAAGCCGTGAACCACCATCGAGAGATAGATCAAGTCGCAGGTGGAGGGCGGCAAGGCGGTCGTTCGGGTGATGTCGCCAACCAGCGGCACAACGTTTGTCCCTGAGGTCTCCTCACGAAGGGCCGCGATGGCCTGCTCGTCGGGGTCGAGAGCGTACCCCGTGCCCGCCCCGCCAATCCGTTTCGAGAACTCCTTCGCCATGTACCCGTTACCACAACCGGCATCGAGCACAGTGTGCCCGGAACGCACTGGGATGACCGCAAGAATCGCCCCCTTATCGAACAGGTGTTCTGAGGATTTTCCTCGGTGGTGATGCTCCTTGGTTGGGCACCGTTCAAAGTCCGGGAGCCTCGTACCGTTCACGTCTTCCGACACCGTTATCCTCCCTGGTTGTTTTTATTCGACGGCAGAACTCAGCCTGCCGGGACCCTCTTCGGTTTGCCTTTGGCCATTGAGTCCGCTCTTAATACGCCCGTCGATCGCCCGTGGCAGGGGCAACGGAGTTCATCCTATACGCTGCCGTCTCGGTCGTCAACAGCAAGTTCGCTCCTGTACCGTACCCGTAAAAGCATGTCAACATGCTTCCTGTGGATCAGCTTGAGCCGCCACTGCCGGGGGCGGTTCAGGGCATGGGGGACGGCTCGGCATGGAGCAACTCGTTCAGTTCCTGCTTGTTGTCGCTGTAGTCGACGGCGGTGTCTGGCTTGACGCGGTTGTCGCGGACCAGGGTATACAGCGATTGGTTCATCGTTTGCATCTCGTGTTCAAAACCGGTCTGCATGGTCATTCGGAGTTGGTGTGTCTTGTTTTCTCGAATAAGCGCTCGGACGGCGGGGGTGGCGACAAGCACCTCGGCAGCCAGAGCACGGCCTCGCCCGTCGGTACAGGGGATGAGTTTCTGGCAGATGACCACGGCCAGCGTGGTGGCGAGTTGGATTCGGATTTGAGGTTGCTGCTCGGCGGGGAAGGCGCTGATCACGCGGGAGACGGTCTGGATGGCCTCGGAGGTATGGAGCGACGCAAAGGTCAGGTGGCCGGTTTCGGCAAGGCTGAGCGCGGTGGCCATCGTGTCGACATCGCGCATTTCGCCGATCACCACGACGTCGGGGTCTTGGCGGAGAGAGCGCCGCGTTGCTTCCGCGAAGCCTCCGGTATCGCGTCCAACTTCGCGTTGCGTGACAAAGGCCCGGTTGCTTACATGGACGTACTCGATGGGGTCTTCGATGGTGTGGATGTGGACCGGTCGGGTTCGGTTGATCTCGTTGATAAGGCTGGCGATGGTTGTGGTTTTGCCCGATCCCGTGGCCCCTGTGACAAGGACCAACCCCTGATGCAACGCAACGATTTGCCGACATACGCCCCCGGGAAGTCCCAGATCGTCAAGGGAGAAAAAATCGGAAGGCAGTATGCGGAGGGCGACGGCCAGGGTTTCGCTTTGGACGTACACGTTGATTCGAATGCGGTGTCCGCCGGCCAGATCAAAAGAGCCGTCGAACTCGCGCTCTTTTTCAATGAGGGTGATGCGTTTTTCACCGACCAGGTCTTGGATCATGCCTCGCACCGCTGCGTCGGTCAGCACCGTTCCGCCATGCAGCGGATCGAGGGAACCATGCACTCGCAATAGCGGGGGATTGCCCGCTGCCAGATGCAGGTCCGAGGCACCGCGTTCTACGGCCAGTTCCAGCAGCCGCAGGATTTCCTTTTTCATAATGTGTTGATGCTCCTATTTTTCTGTTGGCCTTTTCTTCGGTGCCTGGGGAGCGGTTGCCAAACCGCCAAGAGCCTTCTCGATTTCCAATGCGAGCGCCATGCAGGCCGTCGCGGCTTGGGAACGATCAGCGGCTTGAAATCGGCGTGCGGCCAAACGATACATAGCCGCCGATTGTGCAGGCTTATCGTTTTCGAGATAGGCTTTGGCGAGGTTCGCACTGCAGGCGGCAGCCCACGTATCCTGGGTGGGTTCTGGGGCGAGGTTCGACAGGGCTAATTCGGCGAGAGATTCGGCATGTGCCCATACGCCAAGCCGCAGCATCGCCTCGGCGGCCAGAGCTAATCGCCGCCGCTCGCGGTCGTTCGATGCCTTTGCAGGTAGCGGCGTGAGCATCACCAAAGCCGCCTGGCATTGGTCCATAGCGATCAGGCAACGGGCTGCTCCCAGGCGCGCGTCTTCAGCGGTTATTTCATCGTCCGGTTTGGCAAGCAGGCCTCGATAGCCAATATAGGCTTGTTGCCAAGCTCGTGACTTCTCTAAGACGGCCAACGTATCAAGGGTGTTTTCGGATGACAGGGCATCGTTGGCGGGTGGCGTTGCTTGGGGCATTGAGCAGCCCATAAGGGTTATGTATAGGTAGCAAGGGATCCATAAACGTGTCATCGGTGGGTCTCCATAGGCCAAATACGCGCACGACGCCGAATCCCATCCAGAGCGTTCCGTGTTTTCTGAATGCTTTCGGGGGCCAATCGCGAGAACTCATCTGCACCAACACCCAGAGAGGGCAGATCGTCGGCAGTGCTGGGATGCAGGCTGATACGTTCAAGGAAATCCTGGCTGACCTTTTCGGCCTCTCCGGGAGCAAGCAGAATAAAGGGGCGAACCAGAAAAAGAAGCTCGTGCCGCTCGCGGGCCTTGATCGTCGTCCGGAATGCCGCTCCCAGGAAAGGCATATCCATCAGGAAGGGGATGCCGATGCGACGATCCGAAACCCTCTCGCGCACCAAACCGCCAATGGCTGTAATCTGTCCGTCCTGGGCAATGACCGTGGTGGTCACCGCACGTTGCGTGATGTCCTGGGATTTGAAGGACTGCCCTTCGAACGAGTATATCTCGCGCAACTCTCCCGCGGCCGACTCCTCCTGCGCCAACCGGATGGTTGCCGTACGATCCGCATGAATCGTGGGCGTGATGACGAGAGTGGTGCCGACGTTGCGCCGTTCGGTGGAAGGGTTGATGTCCGTGCGAACAAGGTTTCCCGTCTCATTGAATTGCGAACGCACCTCCAAATCGGTCAGGACGGTAATCTCATCTCCGATGAAGACACGGGAGGCCTCGTTATCGGCCACGCAAAGGTTCGGAGTGGCGAGACTGGTCACCCGTCCCTTGTCCATCAGCAATTGAAGACGAGCGGCGATATTGTCGGTGACAACGCTAAGCACCATACCCCGTGGGTCCAGGCCCGCTCCCCGTGGAGCCAGGTCCGCTCCCGGCCTCTGGATTTGTCCGAATTCGGAACCCAGGGTGCCGGAGTTGATACCGGTGGAAAAGCCGCCGGAGACATCACCTGATTGGAATAGCCATTGGATGCCATAGCGCTCATCGTCATCAAGGCGCAGGTTCAGCACTTTGACTTCAAGCAGGACCTGCGGTTTGGGCTTGTCCAGTTCCTGCACGACTGCCGCGACCTCCTCGATAGCCTTGGGATCGGAGGAACGCAAGGCGAGTCTGTTCGTGCCGGCCACTGACGACAGGTAGACAACCCCCGGACGCCCGCCAAGACGCTCGTCCGGCCTGGCTCCGGCCGCCTGCAACGCTTCTCTGGCCGCCAGAAGCTCCGCTTCGGTGAAGCGGTCTTCAGGTTGGGTTCGCTCTTGTCGCCAAGCGGTTTCGGCCTGCGATGTTGTCGTTCGGCCACTTCTGGCAAGGCGCCGGAACTCGCGCTCGGCATTGGTAAAGCGGTAATCGCCGCTGCGGTAATTCTCGCTTTCGGAACCTGACGTGGCCCGGTCGTTGGCTGTTTCGCCACGTCTCGCCATCAGGTCCATTCGTTCGAGAGCTCTTTCCATCATTTCGGTCGAGTCGCCTTCGTCGTCGTCCGGTCGTGTCCAGGCGACCCGGTCCCTGAAAAGCCGTTTCAGGGCATCGCCGGCATCGCGCGTATCAAGGTAACGCAATATTATGACCTTCAGGCTGTCTTGTGCGAACGCCCCCAATCCGGCTTTGTATTCCTCCATGGTGACAATCATCAGTAAGCCGCTGGGTTCCCTCTCCTTATACCAGAGCTTGTTGGCGTCGCATATAGCCCGCACCGCGTCGGTAACGGTCACATTACGGAGATAAATGGTGACCGGCTTCTTGGCGGCATCATCGCTGACCACGATGTTGCGCCCGCATCCGCGAGAGAGGAGCCGGGTCAGATCGCCCAGGGCCATCCGTTTGATATTCAACGATGCGATGAGATGTGCGTCCTTTGTTGACTCCTCGGCCCAGGCCGGGCGAGATATTGTCAAGACCAGACACACCACCGGTAGCCCAATGAGGATTCTCACGATTGCATGACACGTCGTCTTGTTGGTCATCTTAATATCCTTCTGTCTTCGGGCCGCGTCCGCGGCGAGACCTCCACTTCATCCGCAGTAATGCGATTGATGAAAATATAGATTGGTTCCTGATTGGCTTTTCTCTTGGGATCAGAAGTCGGGGCAACGACCTGCACCACGCTGCCTTCGGTAATGAACACCACGGCGTCTTCTCCCGCGACTCGGATCGCGGCAATGGGCTTTTCGCCCTTCATGACGATCACCCCAAGCAATTCGATGTTTCCCGGTATGTGCGTGTTGGCCACACTGACATACCCGGCATCTTCATGACCTCCGTAGGTGAAGGGGTCCCTGGCCGGCTTGTCCGGCTTGGCCGGCTCGGCATCCTGCGTATTCTTTTCTTTGTCCAGCGGAGTTTTTTGAGAAGGAGGCGGGATGGCTTTGGCACCAGGGGCAACGTCCGCCGTATCGGCCACAAGGACCGAGACCAGGCAGAGGGACAACACCACCGCACCAACCCCGCTGACCCAGACCCAAGGCCCGGTTCGTTCTCCGAGCGAGCGAGACCCTTCCCGTTCGAATTGCTTCATGCTGTGTACTCCTTTCATCCGGCGCTCCGGGTGGCCGCCAGAACCGCCAGGAAAAAGCCAAAATAAACGAAACCGACCATGCCGCCGACCACAAGGAAAACGGCAGGCTCTACGAGCTTGGCGAGAAGCTTTGTCCTCTGATCGAGAATCCCCTCGCTGTGCACTGCGATTTGAAGCAGCCCGTCATCGACCCCCCCGGCTTGTTCACCAACCGAAATCAACACCGGGGCCAGGGGACACAGCCTCTCCAGATCCGTGGATCGGATGGCCTCCGAAAGACTTCGTCCGTGACGAACGATCCGGCGGACCTTGCGAAACTGTGAGCGATAGTGGGTGTTTTTCAGCGTACGCTCCGCCAGGTCAATGGCGGTCACGATATCAATGCCGCTGCGCACCAGTGTCCCCAGAATCCGCGTCCACATAGCATTGCTGGCCGCCCGAAGGGCTTTACCGACCAGCGGCAAGGCGAGCAGCGCCCGGTCAATGATCTTGCCGCCCTGTTCGGTCCTCCGGACGAGTTGGATGGCGATAAGCAAGGCCCAGGGAGCCAGCAGGACATAGAGGCCATATTCCGTCATAAACTCGCTGACCGCGATGAGCGCGCGCGAGACGGCCGGCAGCCTCACATCTGACCTCTGGCCTTCGATAAACTTGAGTACTGTGGGAAAAACGACACGTACCATATAGGCGGCCACACCGATGGCCCCCAAGGTTACGATGGCGGGGTAAGAGAACGCCTGCACCATCTGCGATTTGATTTCGCGAACTCTTGCCATCAATTGGGTTGATTCTTGGATCATCTCGGAGACGGTTCCGTTCGCCTCGCCTGCCTCGATAAGTCCGAGCGTCGTCTCTCCCAGAAAGGCGGCCTCTTCGCGGGCGCTCTTGCTGAGCGGGCAGCCCCCACGGACTCGGGCGGCGATGGCCCTCAACACTTTTCCAAGGTGTTTCGGCATCTGGCCGGCCAAGGCATTAAGAGCCGCGACGATAGGGACGCCGCCGGAAATCAGGGAACCCAACTGGCCCAGCATGGTCTCGACATCAGCCTTCCTGATGAATAACGACCCGAAGAAGTCCGGCCGGAAGCCGTGACCGGAGGCTGACGCCTCGGCGGCGGCTTCAGGAGCTTCCTGTAGCGACAAGACCATCATTCCCTGACCGCGCAGGGCGGCGGCGGCATCGTGCATCGAATCGCTTTGGATGACCCCTTCACGGCGCGAACCGTCAACCGAGGCGATGTAGCGAAAAGACGACATTATCCAACGACCTCCCCTTGTGTGACACGGTCGATTTCGTTCCACGTCGTCCAGCCGTTCAGCACTTTGAGAGCGCCGTCGCCCCGCAAGGTCGGCAACCCCCGCTTTTGGAACGCCTCTTCGGCGATCTCTTGTTCGTTGGCCCCGTGCATCAACTGGGATCGAATCGTCTTATTGATGGGAATGAGCTCGTAGAGTCCGATCCGTCCCGCGTAGCCGGTGTTTGCACAGTATGTGCAGCCGACGGCCACCGGTACAAGCGGCGTTTCGCCCGGTTCGAGGCCAAACCGCTCCAGATCTGCCTGCTTGGCCGGTTCGCGTTTCATACAATGAGGACAAGGCTTTCGCACCAGCCTTTGCGCCACAACCAGCAGCACAGCCGAACCGAGGAGAAACGGCGACACGCCCATGTCGAGCAGCCGTGTTGTCACATTGGCCGCCGAGTTGGCGTGGACCGTGGACAGCACCAGGTGCCCCGTCAGGGCAGACTTGATCGCGATGTCGCTGCTCTCGGCGTCGCGAATCTCGCCCACCATCATGACGTCCGGATCGTGACGCAACGCGCTGCGCAGTGCCCGGGCGAAACTGACGCGCTCGCCGTCCGGATCGACCTCCACCTGGTTCACACCGTCCAACCGAACTTCTACCGGGTTCTCAATGCTGAGAATGTGGCGTGTCCCGTCTTCACGCAACCGCCGCATCGCGGCATAAAGGGTCGTTGTCTTACCGCTGCCGGTGGGGCCTGACAGCAAAATGACCCCTTGAGGGTTGGCCAGAGCCTGCTGAAACATCACCAGATGCTTCTTGGTCATGCCGAGTCCTTCGATGGTGGTCAGGCCGTCGTCGATGATGCCGTTTCCCAGCAAGCGGAGCGTGAGCTTTTCGCCGCGCACCGTAGGCACAGTCGCCACGCGAAGGCTGAGGTTTTCGCCGGCGACGGCCAGAACGATTTGACCATCCTGGGGCAGCCGGTGTTCGGCGATGTCGAGCTTGGCTTGGACCTTGATCGCCGATATCATCTCCTCGGCCAGATTACGGTCCAAGCGTCCTTCGTCTCGAAGCAACCCATCGATGCGCAGCCGGACGCGATATTCATGCTCCAACGGGTCCACGTGGATATCGGAGGATCGTGTCTGAAGCGCGGCGCTGACGAAACGCTCCAACTCCACAAGAGGACTTTGTGTGTCGGTCTGGATCGTTTCGGGATAATAACGGCGGAGCGCCAGGGCGACGCTTTCAGGGTCGCGGACGGTACGAAGCCGCACGATCAGCCCCGTGCGAGCCTCCAACTGGACGATCATGGTCGGGTCGGGTTCGCCGCGCGAGGCGACCCAGAGTGTGCCGCTGTCTCGGGCGATAGGAATCAGGCCGGAGCGCCGCGCCAGAGCGGCGGGGATAAGATCCAGCACGCTCCTTGAGATGCTGATTCGATTCAGATCGAGTTCGTCCTGGATCATAGCTTGCCTTCTTCGACAAAGTACAGCCGCATCAGAAACTGCACCTCAAGCGCCATCGTTCGGCGGTCCGCCGATCTGGGCGGCGGATCGGGCAACCGAGCCTTGCCGTCTTTCAGGGTATCAGCGGAGTGAATCGAGACGTTCACGATTTCACTCGGGTAAGGGAACGCTTGGGTGGCTTTGAGGAACAAGCGGACCTGTTCAAACGACCCGGCAAGTCGGTAGATATATTCGGAGACCCCTATTCGTCCGGCGACGGCCTGACTTTTCACACGCTCGCGTTGCAAGAGGTCAAGGCCGCGCTCAAAGACCAGCGTGTCGAAGACTCCGACAATGCGACCCTCCTCCGTTTTGGAGGGCGTTTGCGCCATGCGGATAACCTCGGACGTGAGACGGCGTTCGCGGTCCAAACTGGTGGAAATGGCTTCGAGTTTGAGCTTTGTTTCCTGAAGTTCATTGTCTTCCTCCGGTTGCGGCACATAAGCCGGCACTTTACCGGAGAGCAGTTCCTTGTCCAACTTCGAGCATTCGGCTTGCAGCGGCTTCACTTTGAAGTTGACGACGTAATAAGCCATCGCCACCGCGACGGCCAGCCCCGCGCAGAAGCGCATCAAGGAACTGAGCTTCTTCCATTGGGCGGCCAGTTCGCGTTTCCATTTTTTTAACCGGCGAATCACGTTATGGCCCTCTGCCAGGAACAAGATGGTAGCTGAAGAAGCGCTCGCCTTCGGTGTCATCGACGGTCAAGCCGCCGGGTTGGACCTGGTAGCCGTGAGGCCGCATGGCGTGTTCCATGGCTTCACCCAGGAGCGCGGCGCCCCGCGGCCACATGGCCCGCCCCTTCACCACGATTTCCGGGCCGGCTTGCGAAATCGTCGTGACCCGCGTGTACGGCGGCATGGATGACCGCAACGCCTCCAGAAGCGGAGGCCATGCGCGGCACAACGGTCGAGCGTCTTGGATCACCGAGCGGATTTGCATCATCTCGTTCCGTTGCCGGAGTCGGCTCTGATAGGTTTCGGCCGCCGCCTTCCGGGCTGCGGTCAATGTCTCCCAGTTCGCATGGCGCTTGCGAACGCTGTCGAGGTGATCCGCCGTCGTTTTCCAGAGCCACGCCAAGCATAAAGCCGCCAGAACGATGACGGCCGCCGCCGCCCACGAGCCAACTCGACGCGGGTCTTTGGGCTTGGGCGGCATCCCCACCAGGGCACAACCCTGTTCTGTCCCGCCGGGGAGAGACCAGGCGACATGCGTCAGCATCCGTGGAGCGAATTCGTCCAGGGCCTCAATGTGAAGTTCGGTAGCTTCGCCCAAGACCTTGCGCAACTGCTGAATGCGTGAAGGGGGCAGCGTTTGCGATGTGACCATGTGAATGGGCGTGTGAGCAAGCAGCTCGAACGACTTGCGCGATTGCTCCATCCATTCGGACTCGCGATCGGCGTTCTCCATCGCCGCCGCGCCGAATGCGAGTCCCCGTAGAAACATCTCGGTGTTCTCGGTAGCCGGTACGGCCAGGAACCCTTCGTGCCTTCGGAGAAACAAGAATCGCTCGCCGGCCGATTCGCGGGCGTGTTGCGAAAGGGCCACCAGTTCCAAGCAAGCCACGCCCTCAAAGCGAAGACGATGCCGGACACAGTCCCCGTGGTATTGATTTAAGACAGACAGGTCATGCCCCACGACGAGAAACAGGTTGGCTCCCGCTCCCATACGATAGTGGTTGGCTCGCGCGGCGCTGACCCGCATGAGATGAGCATCGACGCCCGTCTCAGAGGCGGCTTCATAAGCGATGGCGGTATGGACTTCTTCCGGGTGTGCGTCGGACGGCAAGGTCAAGCGTAGCGAATGGACCTCGCCGTGTATCACGATACGCACCCGCCGTGCCCCCTCGGCCCGCGACCAAGCGAGCATCGCGTCGGGCAATTGTTTTGCATTCGGCGACGGGAACACGCGGCTCGACTGGGCGGACCACTGGCCACGCGACCGGCGATATACGAAAGCACACCATTGGTCGCCGTTATGCTGGCAGATAGCGAGGGGTTTGCGGCGTTGGAACATGCCTACTCCAAGGGTTCGGATAAATGCACCGTCAGGACATTGCCGCCAGGCCTGAGTACGACATCGATGAGCGGGGAACTCCACAGGTTGGAGCGCGTTCCCCCGTCATCGATGAAGGCGCATGCGAGCAACTTGCGCGGCCCCGGGGCCAGCCCGGTGTAGGTGACGCTGTGTCTTCCCGACCACGCCGAGGGCATGGCGACCATGTCCGCTCTCTTGTCGGGGCTTATAGATGCGTCCGGTGTATGGTCGGTCATTCGGGCCACAAGGGCGACCAGTTCGACCCCATTGGCCGCGTCCGGCTGTGTTGGGACGTATGGCACAAACAGGGCGACGCGCACCCGATTGGCATAGTGGCTCCGATTGGAGGTCAACATCCATGTCACACCGTCGTC
>CAZBCO010000120.1:0-8600 GCA_964490295.1 uncultured Planctomycetota bacterium | reverse complement strand
GCACAAACGACTTCACTTGCCGGCCACTACCGTCGCTACCAAGAGGCGCGGGGCAACCGCTGGAGAAGGCGTTGCAACGCCGCCACCGGGAGGCGGGTGTCCCCATCAGCCCCAGCCGCTTCGCCGAACTGATGCAGACCGTGTGCGAGAGGAGTCTCACGTTGCCGAACGATCCCGTCGCATGCTGCTCCCGATGGACAATAAACAGCGGCAGGCCTACGAATTCCGGTATTGACTTGGGTGTCCCAATTCGGAAAACAGACAGGCGACGTGGTCGCCGTGCTCTCGCCCGAAAAGCCGCTCGCTCCGGGGGCGAAGGTGCGCTGAGCGGCCGCTCTGCTCTATGGAGCATCGGAAGTCTTACGGCGTGGCGGGCTGTTTGAGCCTGGCCCGAAGGGCGGCCGCTTCATCGCGCTCCGGGAACGCAGCGTCCGACTGGAGCAGGTCGTCGAGGATGGCCAACGCCCGCTCGTGCTTACCGGTCTGGGAGCAGGCCACCGCCAGGCGATACATCACCGAGGGGTGGTTGGGGAGCAGGTAGCGGGCCTTTTCCAGGGCTTCCAGAGCTTTTTCAGGTTTCCCCATCAGGGTATGCAGCAGGCCGAGGGTGTCGGCCACTTCGCCGCTGTGCGGGCTGAGCTCCGACGCCTTGCGCGCGTACGCGATGGCTTGGTCCAGGTTCTTCTGTTCCTCGGCGCACAGGTTCGCGTAGTCGTTCAGGGCCTGGATCTGGGTGGGGTTCAGCTTGATGACCTCTTCGTAAAGTTCAAGCGCCTGCTCGTTCATGCCCGCCCGCTGATAGATGCCGGCCAGCTCCAGGCGGGGCAGCCAGAACTCCGGGTCGGCGTTGATGGCCATCCGGTAGTAGGTGACGGCCTGGTTCTGGGCCTGGAGCCGCTCGGCGGGATCGGTCAGCTTCGCGGCGTCCGGCCGCGTCCGGAGCTCTTCGATGGCCGCGAGGTTGCGGAGGGCGAGGGCGAATTGGGGGGCCTCGCGGAGAATGTCGCGGTTGACCTTCTCGGCCTTGTCCAGCCGCTGCGTCACGATATAGAGGTCGCTGAGGTAGCGCATCGCGATGATGTTTTTGGGGTCGGCGGCCAGCAGGCGGTTGTAGGTCAATTCCGCCTGGGGCAGCCAGGCGACGCCGGCCCGCGAGAAGAGCAGGGCCAGGTTCAGTTCGCGCCCCACGGTTTCGTTGAGCGCCCGCCCGTCGCCCCGGCTGGCGTCCAGCCGCTCGATCATCTCCAGGTACGCCTTTCGGAAGCCGGTGAGGGTGCCGGAGGTGCGGCCGACCTCGGCGCGGGCTTCGGCGAAATCCCCGCCGGCGATGAGCGCGTTGATCAGCGTGAAGCGGTTGCGGAGCCGCTCGTTGGGGTCGGGCCGGGCGGCTTGAGGGAGCGGCTTGAGGGCTTCGCGCGCGGCCTCCACGGCGTCGCGATAGCTGCCGTTGGCGCAGAGGGCCGTGGCCAGGTGGCGTTGCAGTTGGCGTCGGGCCGCGGGCGGGGCGGACTTGAGCGCCCGGCGATAGACGGCGACCATCGGGTCGAACCGGCCCTGCATCGCGTAGATCAGGCCCGCCTCGTAGGAGAATCGGAAGCGGGGGTCGAGGGTGATGGCCCGCTCGTAATGCTTGACCGCCTCGTCCCAGGAGAGGCGTCGTGCGGCGGCGAGGTCGTCCTCGGTGACGGGCACGCCGCGCATGCCGGGGGTGCCGAGCCGCCGGGTCTCGATTTCGGCCCGCAGGTCGGCGTCGGGCCGCCGGGCCGCGGCGCTGTGGATCAGGCCCGCGAGGAACCGCGCCTCGGCGCTGTCGCGTCGGCGGATGACCAGGGCCACTTCGCGCAGCGCATTGTCGAACCGGCGCTCTTGAAGCTCCAGCGCCGCCAGCCGCAGCCGGGCCGCGGTATGGTTCGGGTCGATCTCCAACACCTCGTCCAACTGACGCCGCGCGTCCAGCGGACGGTCCTGCTTGAGGTACACGAGCGCCATGCCGAAGTGCAGGGCCGCGTTCTTCGGCAGGCGCAGGTCGGCCAGCATCTTATTCCCGCGCTCATAGGCCCGCATCGCCTGGTCCAACTCGTTGTAGGTCTCGTGGGCGTTGGCCAGGTGGACGTAGGCCATAATGTAGGTCTGGTCGAGCATCAGGGCTTTGTTGAAGGCGTCGAAGGCTTTTTCGCGCAGGCCCTTCTTCAGATAGGCGTAGCCTCGGATGCACTCAAACGCGGCGCGGTCGCGCGGGGCCTTGAGGTTGGCCTGGGCCTCGTCCAGGTTGGCCAGCACCTGGTCCTCCTTGCCCTGTTCGATGACCGCATACCACTGGGCGATGAGCGGGTCTTTGGGCGAGTCGCCGATGGCCTGGTAGGCGTGGTCCAGCCAGCGCAGCGCCGGGGCGAAGTCGTTGAGGCCTTGCAGCGCCTCGCTGAGCATCAGGTACACCGGGGCGTTGAGCTGGGCGGAGCGGCCGGGGACTTCCAGGATGCGCTCGCACTGTTCGCGCACATCTTCGTAGGCGCCTTGGCGCAGGTAGAGCCGGGCCAGGCGGAACCGGGCGGGCACGAAATGGGGGAGCAGATGGACCACCGCTCGGAACTCGGAGGTGGCCAGCTCGACGGCGGCCTGCGGCCCGCCGCCCCGGTAATAAGCCAGCCCCAGGCTGAAGTGATATTGGGCCTGCCCGCGCATCTCGTTCTGCACCATCAGCAGCTCGGAAGCGGCCTCTTCATATTCCCGACGGGCCAGGTGGACAATGGCCCGGACGTAGTGGGCCATCGGATCGCGCGAGCCGCCCCGCTTCTGCGAGACCAGCCGGTTGGCGTCTTCGAAGCGCAGCGCCCGCACGTAGTGGGCGACCAGCTTGTCGCGCGCCCGCACGGCCTGGGGATAGTCTTCAAGCAGGGCTTCGAGCAACGCGATGGCCTGGTTGGTGAGCGCGTTGGCCCGCTCGCGCAACGCGGCATCGTCGGCCGCGGCGGCCTGATTCATCATCTGGTCGGCCCGGTCGCTGAGCACCTGGGCCTGGATGATGGTGGCTTGAACGCGGTCGACGCCGGGCTGCTTGAGGGCCTGGGCGACGGCCTCCTCGGCCTCATCAAACCGTCCGGATTCGAGGAGCACGGCGGCCAGCAGCAGCCGGGTCTCCGGCTCGCCCGGCCCGTCGATTTCCGGGGCGAGGCCGCAGCCCTTCCGGAGGTTCGCGACGGCGCTGTCGAAGTGCTCCTTGGCCGCGTCGAGGTGCTGCCGGAGCTTTTGGAGCGTCGCATTGCCGGGTTCTCTGGCGTGCCAGCGCTGCCAGTAGGCCTCGGTCGACTCGAACCGGCCCAGCCGGATTTCCGTGGCCGCCGCGACGGTCAGGGGGTTGTTCGGGTCGTCCTCCAGCAGTTGCACGCACTCGCGGGCCTGCTCCTGGAACCGGGCGAATTCGATTTTTCCGATGACCGCGTAAGGCCCGGGGAGGCTGGGATGCTCGCGGGCGACCTCCTCGGCCAGGGCCTTGGCCGGGTCATACTGGTTCCGGTGCCACATCACCTCGGCGAGGCCGAGGCGGGCGACGGGGAGGCCGGGCTGGTCGGCCAGGGCCTGCTCGAAGTCCTCGCGGGCCGCGTCGAACTCGCGGGTCTTGAGCCGGCAGCGGGCGCGCAGCAGGCGGGCATCGAGGTGCTTCGGCTCGGCATCGAGCAGCTCGGTGAGCGTGCCGATGGCCTTGAAATACAGGCGCCGTTCGGCCTGGTCGCGTGCCCGTTGCAGCGTGGCGGGCGGCTTGGGCTGCAACATCATCACGAGCACATAGCCCAGCAAGCCCACGCCAATGGCCAGGATGCCTGCCGCGCTCCAGAGTGAGAATCGACCTCGCGCCACGTTAGCCTCGCTTTTCGGTTCGGATCAAGGTTGCCATCGGAGCTCCTCCCAGAAGCGGCCGGCGGCCAGGCGACTCAGCCCGGTGCCTCGCCCCACTTCCGCCAGATGCCGGGCCAGGCCGTGCTGCACCCCGAAGTTCAGAGAGCGGTTGTCCTGCCCCGCTTCGACCAGCCCTTGCAACCCTTCGGTGCGGATGCGGGCGTAGGCCATCTCCAGCATCTCCAATGCCTGGCTGCCGACCGGGTCGAGCAGCACCAGAAGCTGTGCATAGGCCAGGTTGTCGTCGGGCACGGTGAGCGTGAAGAAGGCCAGGTGCGGCCCGATGGGGTCGTCGCCGAGGGTCGGAATCTCGCGGGGGATTCGCAAGCCCTGGAGCCGGTCGATGGTGCGCAGCGTCCGGGCGATGGCGGGGATGCGGGGGTCGAGCCGGTCGTGCTGCAAGGTGCGGGCCGCCCGCTCGGTCTTGCCGTCGAGCAGGTCCAGCCGGGCGAGATGCAGCGCGGCAAGCGCTTCGCCGGGATGCTCGGCGAGGAGCGCGGCCAGCTCGCGGCGCGCGCCGGGCAGGTCGCCCCCGGCCGCGAGAAGAAACGCCAGGGCGTAGCGAGCCGAGGGGCGGTCGCTCTCGCGGAAGAAGGCGAGCTTCTCCTCGCCGACCTGCACCGGTTGGCGGGCGGTCACATACGCCTCGGCGGCCCAGATGCCGGCCACCAGGCCGTCGGCTCCGGCCCGGTCCTCGGTGCCCTCCAGCAACGTCTCGGCCGCTTCAACCGAGAACGCCGCCCGGCCTTCCAGCGCGCTCCCGGCGAGATGCAGCCGCCGGGCAAAATCCGCCGCCTTGGGGTTTGACTCCAGCCAGTCCTGCTGGGCCAGCAGTATCTCGGCCGCCTCGCGGGCCGTTTTGCCGTGGCCGGCGCTGAGCGCGGCGACGGCTGCCGCCGCCATCGGCATGGCCGCGTCGGTGTTCTGAAGGGCCACGCGCATGAACTCGCGCGAGGCCGACATATATTCGCCCGCCTCGAACATCGACCGGGCCAGCGTGAAATGAACCTCCGCGTTGTAAGGCTGCGACATGTGGGCGGTGGTCAGCTCCACCACCGCGTCGCGGTAGCGGCCGCGATGGTAATGCACCATCCCCAGGATGCGGGCCGGCCGCTTGTCCAGTTGGCTGCCCTTGGCCAGCTCGTCGGCGATGGCCTCGGCTTTGTCGATCTGCCCCAGCCGGAGGTAGATCAGCCCCAGCCCCTCCAGGGCTTGGAACTCGCTCGGATGCACGGCGAGCACGGCTTCAAGCTGTTCGGCCGCCGGTTCAAGCTGCCCGGCCATGTCCAGGGCGCGGGCCAGAGCGTAGCGCGTGCGAATCACGCCGGCGGAGGCGTCCTGCCCCGGCATCGCTTCCAACAGGGTCCGGCAACGCCGGGCCGCCTCGTCGGGCCGGCCCCGGCCGATGGCCACGTAGGCGAGCGTGAGCTGCGTCGGCAGGAAGGTTGGCCTCAGGGCCTCGGCCTGCTTCAGTTGGGCCAGGCCCTCGGCTTCCAGCCGGATCGCGTTTCCGATGCTCTTCAGGGCTTCCATCCATTCGCGGGTTTCGCGGAAATAAGCGGCGGTTTTCTGGATGGAGAGGGCGATGCCCTTCAGATCGTACCGGGCGAAGGGGGTGAGGTATTGGAACGGCATCGGGTTTTCGGAGGACCAGCCGCCCCGCTTCAACACGCTCATCTCGCGGTGGAGGCGGCGGGCGATGTCCCAGGCGGCTCGCACCTTGATCCGGCCCTCGTAATCGAGCCGGATCAGCTCGTGGTCGTCGCCCGATGTGCTGCCGTCCGCCGGGGCGGCCACCCGGAGGTAGCGCTCGGTGGTTTGCTGCCAGCGTTCCAAGTCGCGCGCCTGGCCGACCACCAGGAGCCGGTCGTCCGGCAGGGGTTGCTGGTCGTCGAAGAGCTGGGGCATGTGTTGGGCGAATTGTCGGCAGGCGACGGGCGACGGGTCCGCGTCCAGCAGGCCGTGCCAGGCGGCCTCCAGAGCGGGGTCCAGGGCGACGGCCTCGCGGAAGCGCTCGGCGGCCTCGGCGGGGTTTCCGGCGGCCAGTTGGCTGACGCCTGATTGATAGGCTCGCACCGCGGGGTCGGAGCGCATCAGCAGGGCCACGGCCAGCACGGCCCCGATGAGAAGCACGGGGAGGCCGATCAGCAGGGCTAGGGCGCGGCCGAACCGGTTTGCCTGTCGTCGTCCGGGGTTTCGGTCACTCTTCGACATCGGCCACCTCTTCGGGGGCCAGGCCTTCGGGCGGTTCAAGCCCGTATTTTTTCATCTTCTTGAACAGCGTGCTGCGGTTGATGTCCAAGGCCTCGGCAGTATCGGAGCGGGACCACTTGAAGCGCTCCAAGGCGGCCAGCAGGACTTCGCGCTCCGGCTGTTCGAGGGCCATCTTGAGCGGTATCACCGTGCCACTGGCCTGCGGCACAAAGACGCGCCCGTCGGACCGGGAGACGAACGGCAGGTCGTCCGGGGCGATCTCTTCGCCGCGGCACAGGATGACCGACCGCTCGATGCAGTTCTCCAGCTCGCGCACGTTCCCCGGCCAGGCATGCTTCTGCATCACGGCCATCGCCGGCTCGGAGATGCCGAGGACCTCCTTGCCGTTCTCCGCCGCGTATTTCCGCAGGAAGTGCTCGGCGAGCAGCTTCAGGTCGCCGAGCCGCTCGCGCAGCGGTGGGATGTTCAGGGTGACGACCTTGATGCGGTAGAAGAGGTCTTCTCGGAAGCGTCCGGCCTTGACCTCGTCTTCGAGGCTCTTGTTGGTGGCCACGATCAGCCGCACGTCGGCCTGGACGGTCTTGTTGTCGCCCACCCGCTCGAAGACGCGGTCTTGAATGACGCGCAGCAGTTTGATCTGCATGGAGAGCGGGGCGTCGCCGATTTCATCGAGAAACACGGTGCCGCCGTTGGCCACCTGGAACTTGCCCTCCTTGTCGCCGACCGCGCCGGTGAACGAGCCCCGGGCGTGGCCGAAGAGCTCGGATTCGAGCAGCGATTCGGGCAGCGAGCCGCAGGAGACCTCGATGAAGGGCTTGCCCTTGCGCGGCGAGCGGCTGTGGACCGAGCGGGCGACCAGGGTCTTGCCCACGCCGCTCTCGCCGGTGATCATCACCGTGGCCCGCGAATCGGCGACCGATTCGATCAGCTCTTGCAGCTTGCGCATCTGGTGCGAGCGCCCGATGATATCGCCGCTGCCGGACAACAGGCCGAGCTGCTTGCGGAGCTGCACGTTCTCTTTCTTCAGGCGCTGCTGCTCCAAGGCCCGGTTGATAATCATCTTCACGCCGTCGTCGATCAACGGCTTGGTGATGTAATCGTAGGCCCCCTCTTTGATGGCCCGCACCGCGCCCTCGATCTGGCCGTAGCCGGTGATCAGGATGACGGCGGTGTCGTCGTGGTTCTTGTTGACCTCGTTGAGCAGGTCGAACCCGGTGATTTCGGGCATGTTGACGTCGGTCAGCACCACGTCGAAGCTGTTTTGGTTCAACTTGTCGATGGCTTCGCCGCCGCTGGTGGCGGAGTCCACCTCGTAGCCGTCGAGTTTGAGGAACTCGGACAGTGACCGGCATTCGATGAGGTCATCATCGACCACCAAGACACGACCGCGTTTGACGTCGGCAGAACTGGCTTCACTGGACATGGACGACTCCTGGTCACTGGACCGGTAGGGTGATGGTGAAGGCGGTGCCCTTCCCCACTTCGCTCTCCACGGAGATACTGCCCCCGTGCTTATCGATGATATCGTGACAGATCGCCAGCCCCAGGCCGGTGCCCTCGCTGGGGCCTTTGGTGGTGAAGAACGGGTCAAACACGCGGTGGACGATGGATTCGGGCATGCCGCAGCCGCTGTCGGCCACGCGCACCGTGACCTGCTGCCCCTCCAGCCGGGTGGCAATCCGGAAGGTGCCGCCCTCCTTCATCGCGTCGTAAGCGTTCTTGGTCAGGTTCAGGAAGACCTGCACCAGCTCGCCGCAGCGCATCTCGGGGATATTTTTGTCGAAATCGCAGGAGACCAGGATGTTCTGCTGGTCGGCCCGGTGGCGCAGCGTGCGCACCGCCTCCTCGATCACCTCGTTCAGCCGGGTGTCGTGCTGGGTGGGGTAGGTGCTGCGCGAGAACTCCAGCAGCGAGCTGACGATGCCCACCATCCGTTCGAGGCCCCGCTTGCATTCGGTCAGGTAGTCGCGGGTGGGGTCGTCGTCGCCCTTGAGGGCGATGGACAGGTTGATGAAGCGCAGGATGCCGTCCAACGGGTTGTTCAGCTCATGGGCGACGCGGGCCGCGAGCTTGCCGATGATCGCGTGCCGCTCGGACGCCGCCAGGCGCCGTTCCATCCGGTGGCGCTCGGTCACGTCGTCCACCACCACCACGCCCCCGGTGACGCGCTGGTTCGCGTCGCGCAGCGGCGAGGCCGACAAGGCCAGCATCCGAGCCTCGGCGCGGTCGAACACGCCCGCGGGGAGGTACTCCGCCGAGCCGCAGTTCACCGGCTTGCCCTCCTGCACCACGGACTTCAACAGGTCGGGCCAGGCCATGCCGTCGCACTGGATGATCAGCTCCCGCAGGGCTTGATTCATCGCTTCGGGCGACGCGATGCGGAAGATGGTGCATGCCGGACTGTTGCAGAAGGTCACGTTGAACTGCTCGTCAAACGCGATCAGCCCCAGCATGATGCCGGTGAGGATGCGCTCGTTGAAGTCCTTGAGCCG